>CAZIGZ010000015.1:0-32312 GCA_964538835.1 uncultured Chitinophaga sp.
TGTTGTGGTGAATGTGTCAATGGCCGAAAACGAAAAGTTGCCGGCTTCGTCTGCGGAAACGATCTGATAGTAATACTGAGTGTCAGGAGTAAGTCCACTGATCGTCATCAGGTGCGAGACACTCAGCGATGGTCCCGCAAACCCCATCGAAAGGTCATCCGGACTCGTTCCCACCAGAAGAAACTCAAAGGCGGCTTCATCAGTCTCCCAGGTGATGGTTGCACGAGTCGGATAGGCCTGAACAACAATGTTGGAGGCGGTCGGAGCAACCGCATCAACGCGTGCAAAGTCGATGCTCGCCCCCCCCGCATAGTCGGCGATGATGAAGTCTTCATGCACGACCTGAAGGATACCGTCGCCCGGTACCGCTCCACCTTCGGAAAGCGGGACGTACGCTTCGAAGATTCCCGTGTCCGCTCCAGTTTCAAAGAGCAGGACATTGATTGGCGTTGTTTCCGTGATGCTGTACACGTCAACGACAACGGTTTCAACAACGAGCGGATCCAGATTCGCAGCGCTGTCAGTGACCGTCACAAGAACCGCATCGTTCGGGTTGTACGCGTTCCTTTCGATGTCGACCTTTCCTGGCAGTGGCCCCAGCAGGAACTCAACAATGCGTCGCATCACCTCCGCCTGATTGTTGGGTGCTGGATCAGTTGCACTGATGGATTCAAACGGAAGCGTGGAGAACACCATTCCATAGTCGCCAGCGGAATAGTCACCGCGATAGCTGACAGCAGAGAATGGGTCCACGCCGCTTAAGCCATGCCGCAAAAATCCTTCCGCGCCGGGCATCGGAGCCACAGCGTCAACATAGAAAGATACGTATCCAATCGGCAACGTCACGAAGAGAGCCAGACTGTCACCCACGGGATGACCGGCAACACCAGTCTCTGTGTGAGTGATCGTCACAACGTCGTTAGTGAACGTATTCACCTTCAGATAATTCTGCCGGAATGCCGTGGATACGCCGTTGTAAAGAACATCCTGACCGGAAATAAAGATCCGGCCGCCACCATCGAGGTACCCACTAATGGCAGTTTCTTCTTCCGGAGTGATGCCGGCGGTTGCACTGAAGAAATCATAGCCCGTATTCCAGATCACCATCCCATAGGCGGACAGGTCAGTCGCCGTCGGAGTAGCTCCCAGGGCAAACGCGTCCCAGACATCATATGAAAGCAGATTCGCATCAAGTGCATCAGTAAAATGGCGTTCCAGCACATCGCCCTGGTCGTCGTCAACAACCAGAATCTGTGGCAGTGAAAGTGTTGCAAAGACCTGCAGCGAAGAAACCGCCTGATTGCCGGATTCATCCGTCGAGACAACTCGATAAAAGTACGGCGTGTTAGGGGAAAGTCCTGTCAGAACCACCGAATGGCTCAGGTGAAATCCCGCATCACTGCCAGACAATGTCAGTGAAAACGGACTGGTCCCGTAGATCACTTCAGACGTCGCCAGTTTGTCTGTCGTCCACGTAATCGTTGCCGATGTTGCAAGTGGGTTGGCATTGATTTTGGTAATCACCGGTGGCGTGCCATCGACAATGGCGGTATCAGTTAAGCCCAATGTTGCGTAGGCTGCTGTAATCACGTCAGGGAGACCGACCTGCAGAAAACTGTCGTTGGCTGCAGGTCCGGGAGCCAGCTGGATCGAACCGCTGAAGATCCCCGTGTTAACTCCTGTCTCAGTCAGAGTCACGTTCACACCAGACTCTGTCTGGCTGGACATCGTCACCGAAATCGATTCGGCCGCGGCACTGTTTGCGTTAGCTCCCGCGTGACTGACTGTGATCGTCACCAGCCCGGAAACCCCGTACTGTTCCCGGTCGAGATACACAAAGCTCGAACTTCGAATGGCGTTATAGACATTGAGTCGCCCCCCCGTGACAACTCGCCCTGCAAGAGACGATGTCGGGACTGCCGAACTCAGGATCGCCGAACGAATCGACTGAGCAGTCGGTGTCGACGACTGCAGGGATGAGTACAACGCGACAGCTCCAGTGACGTGCGGGGTCGCCATCGAGGTTCCGTCGAACGACGCGTAGGTGCTGACCGGAATCGTTGAAACAATGCCGCTTCCCGGAGCTCCAATGTCGACAGTCGTTGCACCGTAACTGGAGAATGAAGAAATTCCGCCCGTGCTTGTGATTGAGGCGACAGCAATCACACCATCATATGACGCAGCAGTCTCCGTGGGTGTCGCAACGGTCGTGTTGTAGTTTGATGGATAATTGGAGGTGAGGTCGTTGTTGGATGTCGAATTGCCAGCCGCTGCGATGAACAGGATGTCGGACTTTGCATGGCGAATCAAAGCATCATGCAAACCCTGCGAATATCCGCCACCGCCCCACGAATTGTTCGAAGCAACAATGTTCATCCCATGACGAGTCTTCAGGTCAGTCAGATAGTCCACGGCAAGAATCGCATCGGCCGTGCTTCCGCCACCCGCCCCCAGAAACTTCAGCGGGACAATTGTCGAACGCCAGTTGACGCCCACGACGCCGATTCCATTGTTTCCTGCTCCGGCGATCGTCCCGGAGACGTGAGTTCCATGGTCGTCAGCCGGACTGTCGTAGACCGAATTGTCATTGTTGTAAAAGTCCCAGCCGTTCACGTCATCGATATAGCCGTTGCCGTCGTTATCGATTCCGTCACCGGCCGTTTCATATGGGTTCGTCCAGATATTGTCAGCAAGATCCGGATGAGTAATCTGAACGCCGGTATCGATCACACCAATAACAACATTCGCCGAACCAATGAAACCATCTCGCCACGCCTGTTCGGCACCGGATCCAAACTGATTGGTCGTTCCCGCCGGGCCCGCTGTCGGATTGTCAGCACTGTACACGCCCCAAAGAGTTCCATCGGTGTAGGACGGATCGTTGCTCACATAAGATGGCTGGTACAAATAGTTCAGCTCGGCATACTGAACTCGCGGATTCAATTCGATTCGCTGAATCGCCTGACTGAGATCCGCACCTTCCGGGGTGCCGACTCGCAGCATGATGCCCTGGCCAGACGCCCGCATCGCTGCGGTGTGGATCTTTGCATGCACCGTCATTCCCAACGAATCGACCAGCCCCGACGCCTGTTGCATTGAGGTACCAGGAGCAAACTGAACAAGCAACTCGTCCGGAACATGGTCCAGCACGGGAACAGCCGGAGGTGCAACTTCCCTGGCCTTCATTCCGGTTGACATCGTCGCTGACAGCAAATTTCTGATCTCAAGCGACTCACTGCTTCGACAAACGGAAAACGCTGACAATCGTCCGCGACGAGACCAACGGGAGCGGCGCATGGAAAACCTTTCAGAGCAGGGCACAAGGCTGATATTCGGCCGAGCAACACGTTCGAGAAGAAAATGCAATGACGTCAATGACCAACGACAGCTCGACCACGTGGTCCGATGAGCTGCAACGCTCCGTCGATGGGCCGCAGTCGCGTTCAACTGCGACTCGGGATTAGGTGGGATAATGCACCATATTCTGCGATGTGCAGATTTCCACCGTCAAACGCACAGGGCATTATTCAGGCAGTTTTTTCCCAGACTTCCAGAATTGCCTTCTGCCTGGATTTCACCCCAAATCTCGCTCTCGTTCTTCAGCACGAACCAAATTCAGCGGTGAGGCGGCGTGCAAAGCCCATCATTTTTCTGCCCAACCATCTTTCGGCCTCTCCGCTGCACATCCGCCGCAAGCCTCATCCCCAAGCAGGAGGGAAAGGCGGAGACCCCAGCAGCAGGATGGCCACCCTCGTCCGCCTGTGATTGACGGCTGATTGCACGCGAGGTTCCAATACAATGTACCAAACCCCGGTCACACGAACGGATCTCGGATAAAGAACACAACAGGAAGACGTCGGACGAAGGCGGCAATCCTGCCTCGACATTTCATGTGCGGAAAACTATGGCAGCAGGAACTTCCGAACAAACTCAATCGTCGCGAAGAACTGAAAATCGCTGTTGTTCTTCTTGCGAAACCCGTGGCCTTCGTCTTTGGCCATCAGATACCAGACCGGACTGCCATTCTGCTTGACTCGCGCGACAATCTGTTCGGCTTCCGACAGAGGAACTCGAGGATCATTTCCCCCCTGCACAACGAACAACGGCTTCTGAATCTTGCCAGCATTGTTCAGAGGAGAAATCTCTTCAAAGAAGGATGACATCTTCGGATCCCGCTCGTCGCCATATTCCACTCGACGCAGATCTCGACGGTACGATTCGGTGTTCTTCAGAAACGTTCCGAAGTGCGAAATCCCGACGACGTCGAGAGAACACCGCAGGCGATCGTTATATCGAGTCGCACAGGCCAGTGTCATGAATCCGCCGTAGCTGCCTCCGGTGACCATGATTCGATCTGCGTCAAGATCGGGCTGAGTCGCAATCCAGTCCAGCAGGGATCCAATGTCCTTTACGGAGTCTTCACGCTTGAACCCGTTGTCCATTGCGACAAACGTCTTGCCATACCCGGACGAACCTCGGACATTCGGATACAAAATTGAGACTCCCAGTTCGTTCAGGAAGTAGTTGTTTCGTCCTTGAAACACCGGGCGAGATTGTCCTTCCGGACCTCCGTGGATATTGATAATCACCGGGCGACGACCATCAAACTTTGCCGGCGCACGATACAGAAAGCCGGAGATCTCAAGTCCGTCAAAACTCTTCCAGCGAACCAACTCCGGTTCGACCAGTTGTTCCGGCACAAGTCCGCCCAGCTCACTTTCGGTCCATCGCTCCACAGCTCCCATGGCGATACTGCAGGAATAAACATCAGACGTCGAACGCGCCGAGTTGACTGAGAAAGCCACATCATTCGAATTGGAATGCCACACGGCTCCGCCAACCACTCCGTTCGGCAGCCCCTTGATCTGCTCATACTTGTCGGTTTTCGTCGACAGCAGAAACGCCCGGGAAACACCGGCTTCGTTGGTGACAAACACCACATGTTTGCCATCCGGCGAAACATCAAAGCTGTCCACGTCCCAGGAAATCTCCGAGGTCAGCCACGTGATCGCTCGCGTCTTCAGGTCCATTCGACCGAGCCGCTGAAATTCGCTGCCCTGATCGGAAGTGAGGTACAGCGAAGATCCGTCGGTATTGTATTCCGCACCGGCCCAGGCCGCCTGTTCTTTCGGATCAGTCAGTTCTTTCATGGTTCCCTGAGCCACATCGATCATCCAGAGAACCGACTGATTGATGGAGAGATACTGTCGAGCCACGATCGTGGAATCATCAGGCGACCAGTCCAGTGCCGACCATCCGCCACCGCTGAGTTCCACCAGGGCCCGGGATGCTTCCGGCGTCTTCGGATCCATCAGCCAAAGATCCCGATCCGCTCCATTGCGCCGAGTTGTCGCGTAGACGAACTGAGTCTTCGCCCGATTCCAGACAATCCCACCGTTCTGTGATCGTCCTCCATCAGTGAGCAGCGTCACATCACCGGTTGCCACGTCAAAGCGATACAACTGACCAAACTCATTACCACCTGTATCGCGGCTGAACACAAAGTACTCGCCTTTGCCAGGCTCCCATGTCGCTGACTGCACGGGCTCCTCAAAGAATGTCAGCTGACGTCGAGCACCACCGGGCACTCGGACTTCATGCAGCTGCGGCGTGTTTCCAAAGCGAGTGGAGATCAGCATTTCCCGTTTGGTCGGATGCCAGTCCGCAAAACTCGCCGCGCGAGATTCTGTGTACTTTCTGACCTGGTTTGCGACCTCGGCCGCAATGGGCGGAACACCGTCGACAACCAGATTGTCCCCCGGCACGATCGCCTTTTGTCCCTGCGCTGCGGCAGAAGTCATGACGATGATCAGAATCAGAGTCATTGGAAGAACGACGGATCGCATATCAGCATCCAAATCGAAGTCGAAACAGAATCGGCCCAACACAATAGTACTTTACGCCGCATGATAACCGCATCATTGCGAATCAGTTAGCAATACTCTTTCTCTGGCCTGCACGGTGCTCGCCTGTTTGAGGGAAATGAGGAGCGTCAGTGACAACCGGGCAACGAGTCGTCAGGCTCCTTTGGGGCAAGGGCTCTCCAACCGGTGCTTCAGCCCATGTTACGAATACAGAAACGAAAGCGTGGTGGTTGCAGTGTTCCGCCATGCGGCCACATCAGGAATCGCATCAACCCCTGCAGCGCGGATTGGCTGACAACAACGCGTGACAAAAATCGCCTGACAAAATCAACACCGCTGCGATGGTCGGTGGCACACTGACACCTGAAAACCGAAAACGGCTTAGTTCTCTCCAACCCCCATTTCGGTCAGCAGGTGTTTTCCGTTGTAGACAGTTCCGGTGATCCAGAGCACGTAGCGAATATCCACGCCGATCGAGCGGCTGTAGTTGGTATTCCAGGCGAAGTCGTTGATGGTCGCTTCGAAGCAGCGGTCGAAGTTCACGCCGACAAGGTGGCCACGTGAATTCAAAACAGGGCTGCCCGAATTGCCTCCGGTGGTGTCGGTGTCATACAGGATTGCAACGGGGACCTGTCCGAGTCGTGGGTGGACGAACGGTCCGAAGTCACCGGCGGCATACTTGTCCAGAACCGCCTGAGGCGTATCGAAGGGCTCGATGCCGGTTGTCTTTTCCATCACGCCTTTCAGCGTTGAAATCGGCGTTCGAATCACGGCGTCGGATGGTGAGTACGATCGAACATGGCCGCTGGTGAATCGGAGTGTCGCATTTGCGTCGGGAACAAAGCTCGCCGATTCAAACTGCTGCTTCACATCAATCAGTGATCCATACAGCTGATTGAGTCGCCCGTCGCGAGTCTTGTCGAGGCTGCGAAGTTCCGTCCATGCGGGATACAGACTGATGACAAGGCTGAGCAGAGGATCGTTGAGGGCCTTCAACTGGTCGGGCGTCTTTGTCAGACATTCGTCGAAGAATTTTGAATCGCCGAGTCGTGTCGCTGAAACAAGTTGGCCCGCTTTGCCAGAGATAGCTGCAGGCTCCGATGCAAATTCTCTCAAGCCCGGCAGTCCCTTTGCCTGAGGCTTGCTGCACAGTCGTTCCAGCATGCCGGTCAGCAGGATCTGGTCCGTCGGAGGATGCCAGTCACTCATGGCAACTCGAACTTCCTGGCTGGACTGAGCAAAATTGCGGTCCATGTAGGGAGCTTCCCGCTCAAGATCCGGCTTTGCTCGTTCAACCGCCGCATCGTACAGGTAGAAGCCAAACGCGATGGCTCGACAGGCCTGACGGAGCTGAGCAAGTTCGATTTCCCACTGACCAGCCGTCGACATTTCCGAATAGACTCCATTAATGTCGGAAAGGATGGTTCCATATTTTTCTTTCAGGGCAGCTTCGGCATCAATGAAATTCTGCAGAGCGGACTCGCTGGCGGTTCGAGTCGCCACGATGTTCGCTCGGCGAAGTCCCTGCAGTTGTCCGCGGGAGCGCTTCTCGACGTTTGCCAGTGACTTGATGCGAGACGCATGCTTCAAGGCCACGGCACGGTCTTTGGCTCCGGCCTTTTCCATCTCGCTGATCTGCCATTGATACAACTCAACGATGGCGGGCAGTCGGACGTCCTGTTCAAACCTCAGGAAACTGGCTGTCTTGTGCCGTGCCGTGCGTCCAGGGTACCCAAGCAGAAAGACGGCATCGCCCTCATCCACTCCCTCCGGAGCGACTTTGACAACTCGCTTTGGATGATACGGAACATTGTCCTTCGAATACGTCGCTGACGTGCCATTCGGAGCGGTGTACGCTCGCATGAATGAAAAGTCGCCTGTGTGCCGAGGCCATTCCCAGTTATCGACTTCGCCCCCGAAGTTGCCGACCGAAGCCGGTGGAGCAAAGACCAGTCGAACATCCTTGAGATACGTATAAAGAAACAGCACGTACGTCTTGCCGGCAAACATCTCCGCGACTTCGGCTCGCAGCCCCGGATGCTCCTTTTCTGCAGCGATCTCCAGTTCCTTGCGCCGACGTTCAATCGCTTTGGTTCGATCCAGATACGGCATTCCTGGAGTCACAACAGCGAGCACCTGTTCGGAGACGTCGCGGTAGTCTTCGGTGATGCGAACCTGATAGTCGGGTGCCGGAATCTCCTGCTCACGAGTTGCCGCGGAAAACCCATTCGCCAGCAGGTCGTTTTCCCGAGTGCTCGCCTTCTGAATCGCATCGAATGCACAGTGATGATTGGTGATGATCAATCCGTCACTGGACACAAACGAACCCGTGCAGCCGTTCACACGGCAAATGCCGTCGACAAGGCTGGTCGCACCTGGACTGAACAGTTCTTCGGCCGTCAGCTGAATGCCTCGCTCAGCGAGGTTCAGCCGCGGTAATTCACTCATCGGGAACATTCCATCGTCCGCCACAGAAAGAGACGCCAGAAAAGAGAAACTCGTGCCAACGACGAGTACCAAAACGCTTGATCGAGTCACCATGAGGATTCCTGCATGAACGATCGAGGAAAGAAATGCATCAGGAAATGACAGCGGGACCACGTTCTTCGTGATTCGAAAAACGTAGTTCGAAACGAACAAACCGTCATCTTAGACACCATTTCGCAATGTGTCTCGTGCCAGCCGGCTCGAGCAGCGTTTCCACAGCTTTTGGGGAAGGAGCCGAGGGGCTGGCCATAGGTCGCCAACGGTCGCTGTCAACCATCAGAATGAACGCAGAAGAGTCGCCTGACCGGGCACTACCGTCCTTGATTTGACGGTGCCCAGGTGAAATGATCACCATCCCGACTCGCGACACGCGTCGTGCGATCGGACATGCTCGTTTGCTCTGGCAACTTAAGGACTCGGCGAAAGACTCTGCCATGATTTCAAATGGGCCGGAAGGTGACGGACCGAAACTGGAACGTGGCCTGGGATTGCTGCAGGCCACCAGCCTGAACATTGCCAACATGGTCGGCATTGGCCCGTTCATCACCATACCTGCCTTCATCGCCGCCATGGCTGGTCCTCAGGCACTGATCGGATGGGTGGCGGCTGCCATTCTGGTGCTGTGTGACGGACTGGTCTGGAGTGAGCTCGGTGCGGCAATGCCTGGCAGCGGCGGCTCCTACCACTTTCTTCGACAGATCTACGGTCGATCGTCGCTGGGACGGTTGGTTCCTTTTCTGTTCATCTGGCAGTTCCTCGTCAGTGGTGCGCTGGAGATGGCGTCCGGCTACATCGGTGCTCTGGACTATTTTGAATATGCATGGCCTGGCCTGAAGACTTACTTTGCGGACGTTCCGGGAGGAACCAAGTGGGTCGCGGTCGGTTCAGTGATTGTCGTCACAATACTTGTCTGCCGACGGATTCAGCATATTGGATGGCTGAGCGTGATCATGTGCGCTGGTACTCTGGTTACGGTGCTGACGGTCATCGTCGCAGGGCTTCGGAACTTTGATTCTTCGCTGCTAACGTTTCCGCCGGATGCCTTTCAGGTCAACAAGAAGTTCGTCACAGGGCTCGGCGCTGCGATGCTGATCGCGATCTACGACTATCTGGGGTACTACAACATCTGTCATCTGGGCGATGAAGTTGTGCGTCCGGAAAAGACGATTCCTCGCGCGGTGATGGGATCGGTTGTCGTTGTGGCCCTGATCTATCTGACAATGAATATCTCCATCATCGGAGTCGTTCCGTGGCAGAAGGCGATGGAGTCAAAAAACATCGCTGCAGACTTCATGGAGCTTCTTTATGGTCGCACATGGGCCGTGATCTTTACCGGTCTGATTATCTGGACGGCGATGGCCTGTATGCTGGCGATCACCGTCGGCTATTCACGAATTCCTTATGCTGCGGCGAAGGGCGGAGACTTCTTTGCCGTGTTCGGGGTTTTGCATCCCACAGGCCGGTTCCCGGTGGTTTCCCTGCTGACTCTGGGAGTTCTGACGTCGGCTTTTTGCTTCCTGTCACTCGCAGAGATCATCAGTGCTGCGGTCTGTGTCAGAATCGTTGTGCAGTTCCTTGGGCAGATTGCCGGGCTCCATTTTGTTCGCAGGACCAGGCCCGACATTCAGCTGCCGTTTCGAATGTGGCTGTATCCAATTCCCAGCTTTGTGGCTTCTGTGGGATGGATCTTTGTTCTCGCGACGTCCGGTGTGAAGATTTTGCTGATCAGCCTGGCTGTGCTGGTCACGGGAGTGATCGCGTTCGTCGTTCGAGAGTGGCTGTCTGGTCGCCTTCGGTTTGCCAATCCCGATTGAATCGGTGCCGACTGCCCTGTCGAGCGGGATGCCTCAGCTTACTGGTATCCGATTCGTCTATGTGCACCGCATGCTTAACCACCAAAGAACGCTAACTTTCTGCCCCACCATCTTTTTGCCGGAACAGCGCCTGTGTGGGATGACGATTGTCGCGGTGGACGTGTGACAAAAATGGGGGACAGAAAAAAACTCTGTTTCTGGCGCACACAGTGCGAACTTTTTCAAGATAAGCGAACAACGTGACCTGGAACTTCGAAACGGAACCGATCGAGCGCCGCGGCTTTACCGTAATGACTTGAAAGGAACAGGGCGTCTTGCCGCATTACCGTCCCCGGAGTATCCGAACGGCAAGAATACCGATGATGGGACCAGCCACGAAGGACAGTGGGACACCAATCCTAATTGCCGCCGCGGCGAATTCTCGACCAGCACCTTTGTGCATATAGACGGGTTGCTGTTTTGTGATTGCGGAAGCGATCAAAGTCGCAGTGCACAAAATCGCCATCGACACGACGAGGCCATAAACGGCCGGCCTGAGCCAGGTGCCGAACCGGGCATTCGCAACAAACGGCCCCACTAAGGCAAAGACGATCGAGAAGCTGATGAGCAATGTCCAGCGGAAACGATCTGCTGCCTGCTCCCAGGAAACGACATGATCGAAGTCGACACTAAGTATCACGCTGTCAGCTGTCAGCATGAAGACGTACACGCCGATCACCGCACCAATCAGCGACCCGCAAAACACGCCGGAGATGACTCGTCGAAGCACCACAGACATCGCTTCGCCTGTCCATAGTCGTTAGAGGCAACCGAACTTCACCCCGGACTCACTCATCGACTCGCCGAAAGCGCGGGGTTGCCAGGCCGTTGACTTCGACGGTTTCGGTGAACATCGTCAACGGTCGAACCCAGAGCGATTTGTCGCCGTAATCGGTTCGGTAGACGACGAGTTCTTCTTCGGTTTCCGAGTGTTTCGCGACCCCAAAGACGACGTAGTACTTGCCCTTGTAATGCTGATAACGACCGGGCTGAACGGACATGGTGGAAACTCTGCTGTTGCCCTGTTGCCGAAACACTGACCGAAACGTATGCCCTACGAAATGATGTCCTTGATGACATGCCCGCCAACGTCGGTCAGGCGGAAGCGACGACCGTTATACTTGTACGTCAGCTTCTCATGATCCATTCCCAGGAGATGCAGAATGGTGGCATGAAGATCATTGAGATGAACTCGGTTCTCCACAGATTTGTATCCAATATCGTCGGAGTTTCCGTAGTTGACTCCCCCCTTGACACCTCCACCCGCCAGCCACGCGACGAAGTGGTGAGGATTGTGGTCGCGACCTGGTTTGTCGCCCGTCTGAGCAATCGGGAGACGACCAAATTCGCCGCACCAGATCACCAGCGTGTCATTCAGCAGACCACTTGCCGACATATCCGAAAGCAGGCCCGCGACCGGCTTATCAGTTTCCCCTGCGAACTGCCGATGGTTGCCGTCGATATCATTGTGACCGTCCCACGATCGCTGATTCTCCATTCCGCCAGAGTAGATCTGGACAAAGCGAACGCCGCGTTCGACCAGTCGTCGAGCCGTCAGGCATTGTCGAGCGAAATGATCACAGCGTTCGTCACCGATGCCATACAATTCCTGAATGTGTTTTGGTTCGCTGGCGATGTCCAGAGCTTCCGGAGCTGCTGACTGCATGCGATACGCAAGTTCAAAGCTCTCAATACGAGCTGCCAGTTCGGAATCCGCTTCATGCTGCTGCTGGTGAAGATGATTCAGCTGCTTGAGCAGATCCAGTTCGTTTCGCTGAGCGGCATCGGTCAGGCCGACGGGGCGAATCAGATTGTCAATCGGATCACCCTGAGGCTTCATGTAGGTGCCCTGATAAACGCCTGGAAGAAACCCTGCACTCCAGTTCGCCGCGTTGCCCTTCGGAAGTCCTCGCCCCTTCGGATCGCTCATCACAACAAAGCCAGGCAGGTTCGCGCTTTCGCTGCCAAGGCCGTACGTGACCCATGAGCCGACGCACGGAAATCCCATTCGCGCAAAGCCGGTATTCATGGCGAACAATGCTGGCGAGTGATTATTGGACTCCGTAAACCCTGACTGAATAAAGGCCATACGGTCAACATGCTCGCCAAGGTGCGGAAAGATCTCCGGCACCATCTTTCCGCACTGACCGCGAGGAGTGAACTTGAACGGAGATTGCATCAGATTGCCGACGGCATTCTTGAAGAATCCCGTCGTATCTTTGAACTCCGGGTCGAACTCACGAATCGACTTGTTGTTCCATTTCGTCAGCTCCGGTCGATAGTTCCATGTGTCGACCGGGCTTGGCCCGCCGTTGATGAAGATCCAGATCACTCGTTTGGCTGTCGCGGGAAAATGCCCTGGCTGCGGAGCGAGTGGGTTCAATGAACGACCGCCAAGAACATCTTCGGCCTGAGCCTGCTCCAGAAGACCTTCATCGTTCAGAAGGCTCGCCAGACCAAGCAGGCCAAAGCCGCAACCTGTCCGCTGAAGGATCTGTCGACGGTTCCAGCCGGAGGGAGTTTGCATTGCAGATGCTCCTGAATTTCGTGAGTTTTTAGGAAACTCTTTACGGACAATCGAAGGGTGTCTGTATCACTCTCGCGGTTCTTGTTTCAGGCAAGCGAACCACGTGAGCGACATTCAGTCAGTGAGCCGGTAGGCTCCGTGGGTCAAAAACTGTCAGCCCTTATCACGTTAGCGATGGTGTGTCACGTTAGCTGTGGTGGTCGATTCAGTAAAGTGCTGACAATCTGCCCGGGTTGACCTTCCAGCAAACTGCCCGTTCCGTTGGCCCTTCGGAACGACAGCTGCTCCGGGTTCAGCCCGAACAGATACATCAGTGTGGCGTGATAGTCGTAATGATTTACCACATCTTCTACGGCTTTGTGTCCAATTTCATCGGTTGCCCCGTGAATCAGTCCGCCGCGGAAACCGCCGCCTGCCATCCACGTGCTGAATCCGTAAGTGTTGTGATCGCGTCCGATATTCATTTCATTCTGGATCACCGGGAGACGGCCCATCTCTCCGCCCCAGTGGACCACGGTCGTCCCCAGAAGTCCTCGCTGCTTAAGGTCTTTCACCAGTGCGGCCGCCGCAGGAAGAGTTCTCTGGCAGATCGAAGGAAGCGCCGTCACGATGCCGCCATGATGATCCCATGTCTGATTCCCGGTGTGCAGCTGGACAAAACGAACGCCTCGCTCCACCAGTCGGCGAGCTATCAGGCAGCGCGTTCCGTATTCGCGAGTCACATCGTTATCGAGACCGTAGAGCCTATGAGTCGACTCCGTTTCCTGACTGATGTCCATTGCCTCGCGAGCTTCCGTCTGCATTCCCGCTGCCAGATCGTAGCTCTGCATTCTGGCGTCCAGATCATGCTCGCCCGGATGTCGATGTTTAAAGTCGGTGTTCAGTCGAGCCACGTAGTTCAGCATGCGAGCCTGAGCGTCGCCCTTGAGTGACTGAGGCGGATCCAGGTTCAGGATGCGCGGTTCCTGAGGACGAACGACGGTTCCCTGATAAACGGACGGAAGCCATCCGTTCTGCCAGTTCTCCACGCCCAGCACCGGCAACCCGGACGGATCTGTCAGAACCATAAACGCCGGCAACTGACTGTTGTGACTTCCGAGGCCGTACGTCATCCATGCTCCGAGCGACGGGCGACCCGAAAGCTGACGTCCAGTGTTCAATGCATTAATCGATTCGCCATGATTGTTCACACCAGTGTGCATAGAACGAATCAGGCAGAGATCATCAGCGACATCGCCAAGCGGTGCGGCGAGTTCGCTCAGGTCCATGCCGCATTCGCCGTACTTGCGAAAACGCCACGGACATCCAAACAGCTTGCTACTGGCCTCACCGGCATTATCGTACTTGATGTCGCCCGTGTAAGACTGCAGATGTCGTCGGTTGAGCTCCGGCTTTGGATCGAACAAGTCGATGTGGCTGGGACCACCCTGCATGAACATGGAGATCATCGCTGTTGCCTGAGCCTGCTGTGCGGGCTTCTTCGGCGTCAGATCAAACGTGACCGGAGTCGTGACCGGTTTCGGCGGTTCCGCTGCCACGATGCGACTCTTAAGCCACGCACCTGCGAGCGTGCTGAGTCCCAACAGCTGCTGCGATAACAGATGTCGGCGAGTCCAGTGTGAGTTGGCTGGCATGTTTGTTCTCCGTTCTGCTCGCTATTCGACGTACAGGAAACCGCTGGAACACAACAGAGCATGACACCATTCGTTCATGGCTGTCACTGCAGAATCCGGTTTCTCCGGGCCCGCCGCAGCGATGGCCGTCGAAACAAATTCGGCTGCAATGGTCAGTTCTGCGTCGGATGCATTTCGGCCGAAGACCAGTCGCCAGGCCAGTGCCTGCTGAGCCCGCAGTTCCGACGCGGCGGCTCGCACTTTCGCCGACAAAGCATCGGCCTGTTGAATTATGAAGGGGTTGTTCATCATCAGCAGAGACTGTGACGCGGTCGTCGATGCGACTCGCCGTTCGCAGTTGGGGGTCATGCGAGGAAGATCGAACGGTTCCAGCACGCCCAGCGGCATTGAACGACGGACCTGCACATAGATGCTGCGCCGGAGGTCTTCGCCGTTCAGTGCTTCGACTTTGCCCGACGGTCGCCCAGCCGAATCACGAGTATCCACAGCGATGACAATCTGTCCGACATCGTCCGGACTGACCGGCGCAGGCTTGCCAAACATCCTGGCATTGAGCTGGCCACTGATGCTCAGGATCGCATCACGAACCGTTTCTGCTTCCAGGCGTCGAATGTTCATCCGGGCCAGCAGACGGTTATCGGGATCCACCGCATCGTGTTCCGGGCGACGAAGGGATGACTGTTGCCAGGCTGCGGAGGTCAGGATTATTCGATGAAGGTGCTTCAGTGACCATCCATGCTCCATGAATTCCGCGGCCAGCCAGTCGAGCAACTCCGGATGAGACGGACGGTCACCTTTGAGTCCAAAGTCGGCTGGCGTCGTGACGATACCCTGCCCGAAGTGATGCATCCAGAAGCGATTGACAAGAACTCGCGCCAGCAAAGGATGCTGACCGTTCGTCAGGCGTTTCGCCCATGCGAGTCTTCGTCCGGATGTCGGAAGACTCTCATCGTCAGGAGCGATCTGGAACCCGTCGTGCGCGAGGATTGTCAGGTCCCCTGGAAGAATTTCCTGACGAGGCTGCTGGTGATCACCGCGGGCAAACAGATGCGTCTTCGGGATTGTTCCAGGAACTTCCGTGAGGCACATCACATAGTCATCGGCGGGGCGTTTCTTCTTTGTCTCTTCCGTCAGATCATCCCACTTCTTATTGAAACCTGTCAGGCGATCCGGCAAATACAGATAAACGGAGCCTCGATCAACGTTCAGAAACGGAAACTCCTTGATCAGTTGCTGCTGTTCCGGCGTTCGTTTGTCCGCTGGTGTTTCCCTGGCCGCACGGGCGAGAGGTTGTTGCTCGGCGGGAAGCTTCTGCAGCTCACGCTCAAACGTCTCGGCAACGATTTTGTCCAGTTCTTCTGTTCGACGCTTCGAAACGTCGGCGAGTTCTGCGTCCACGGCCGCGGCGGCCGTAAGAGTTTCCGCAGACCACATGGAAATCAGTCGGCCGCCGGGATTCCGCCAGTTTTCGACGTCGTACGCTGGCTCAAAGAGTGCTCGCAGACGGTAGTAGTCGGCCTGTGTGATCGGGTCATATCGATGTTCATGGCACTGAGCACATCCGACGGAAAGTCCCAGCAGCGATGTGGAAACCGTCTTGAGTGTCTCTGCGATCACGTCATTGCGAGCCACCTTCTGATCGACACTTCCATCCGCCGTTCCATCGGGCGACATTCGCAGAAAACCCGTGGCTGTCAGACAGTCCGCCTGTTCCGCTGTGAGGTTTTCGTACGGAGGGGCGAGCATCTCATCGCCGGCCAGTTGTTCGCGCAGAAACTGATCGAAGGGTTTGTCAGCGTTGAGTGACCGAATGACATAGTCTCGGTACTTCCACGCCCATGCTCGTTCCGCATCTTTCTCCGTGTAGCCTTCACTGTCGGCATAGCCCGCAACATCAAGCCAGTGCCGAGCCCATCGTTCACCATACGCCGGTGATGCCAGAAGTTCCTCGACGACCTTGTTCCATGCCTCGGGAGACTGATCGGCAAGAAAGCGATCGATTGTTTCCGGTGACGGCGGCAAGCCCACCAGATCAAACCAGACTCGCCTGAGCAGAGTTTCGCGATCGGCCTGCGGGCTGAAAGTGAGTTGACGATCTTCCAGAGCCTTTAACAGGAATGCATCGACAGGATTCTTGACCTGTGCGGGATCAGCAACCGCTGGAACGACCGGCTTCACGATCGGCTGAAAAGCCCAGTGAGAACGATCTTCGTCACTGAAGATGGCTCCGACTTCCGGAACCTGTTCGGGTTCTTCGCGGGCTGTTTTGGCACCGGCATCGATCCAGCGAGCAATCATCTGCAGTTCTTCTGCCGAGACTTTCTTTTCGCCAGGCGGCATCTCCCCCGATGCGATCCGCTGGTAAAGCAAACTGGCAGCATGGTCACCGGGAACAATCGATGGCCCGGTGTCACCGCCTTTGATCAGCAGTCGAACCAGTCGGGTATCAAGACTGCCCTTGAGGTCCGCTTCTTCACCGTGACAATGCCAGCAGTGAGCTTTCAGAATCGGCCGAACGGAGTTTTCAAAAGGCAGATCGTCGCAAAGTGCTGTCGATGAAACCAGGACAAGCAGGGCCAGATGCAACGTCATGATGACGGAGCGTCGTAAGCCAGCCGGACCGAGCTTCAGCAGTGAGCAGAAGGTGGGCATAAACAGACTCTTGTTGCTCAGGGGAAGGAGAGAAGGATCTGAGCGAGGTTGGAGCCTGCAGTTTATCCGCCTTGAGCATCGATCTGGAAGCATCTTTCCGGAAACAGCTCCTCGTTCTCACCAGTGTCGAACGAAAATCCGGAACGGGAGTTTCCCCGTTCAGTTTCCTTGTTCATCATACATCGTCGGCGGAAAGCAAATCGGGGCAAAAGCCTGCCTCGTGGGTTATTTGAACTGCGGCGTGGCGTTACTTCTGCCAATGATGTTCACAAGTGCATTCACTGCATCGTGTGCGGCCGATGGATTCGCCAGAGTCCTGACGGCGATGGCCATGCCGTGCCGCTGGTCGGGCTGCTGAGTCAGTCTGCAAATGACGTCACTCAGTTGTTGCTCCGCGTCAACATCGTTCTGCAACACGACTCGAGTTGCACCAGCCGTTGCAAAGTGCTCCGCGTTGAGCCGCTGGTGTTCCCCGGATGACGATGGGTGCGGCACAAGAATGGATGCGGTTCCGGAACATGCGAGTTCTGCGAGAATCCCGGCACCGCTGCGACTGATGACAAGATCAGCCGTTTGAATCGCAGAGGCCATGTCTTCCAGAAACGCGCACACGGTGATGTGATGGGACTGGTGATGTGCAGAGTATTTCGTTCGCATACGCTGAACATCGCTTTCGCCGGCTTGATGCATGACTCGCCATTGCTCCGGCAGCACTCCGGGTGTCAGCACGGCCTGGGCTGCGAGATCATTCAGTGACCTTGCTCCCTGACTGCCTCCCAGAATGAGCAGGTGACGCTGTTCCGGGCGTTCATCACTTTGACCCAAATGGCGAGATGCCAGCGACGCGATCTCAGGACGAACGGGGACTCCCGTGGTGATGACGGGACAACGAATCCTGTTGAGGTAAGTACCGGCAATCGGCAATCCCGCCAGAACCAAACGCGCATAACGAGACAAAAAGCAGGTCGCTCGTCCGGGAACAACGTTCTGTTCCATCAGCACCAGCGGAATGCCTCGGCGAGCACACACGAGCGAAGCGGCCACGCTGGCAAATGCACCAATGCCAATGCACAACAACGGTCGGATGTCTTTCAACACTTCCAGCGTCGCGCGGCGAGTTTTCAAAAGTGATGCCGGAAACGCGAGTGATCGCTGAACGAGGTTTCCCTTCGGCACGGATGCGACGGGAATCCATCGAATGGCGGGCGTCTCTTTGACCGCAGCCGACATGATCTGAGCATCAATGCTGCGGGTACTGGTCAGAAATACAACCGTGTCACATTCCTGCCGCTGCAGCAACAGTTGGGCAACCGTCAGTGCCGGATACAAATGCCCGCCGGATCCTCCGCCGGCAAACAGGATCGCTCGCTGAGTCACGGCGGAATCAGGATTCACAAAATTCGCTGACGCCATCAGCGGACACCAGGAGCAGTCGCCGAGTCAGTGGGTGATGCATCGTCGAATAATCATCATGAACCCGGTCACGCACCTGCTCGATGAGCTCTTTTTCCTTCAGCGACACCGCGACGAAGAAATCGCGATTCGGCACACCAACAACAAACTCCGGACCAAACATGCTTCGAAGGCGGCTGTGGAACTGAGGATCCAGGATGCGCGAACAGTTATACGCATCGGGCTTGACCGGCATCATCATCTTTGGTGTTTCTTCATCACCCATCACCGTCACTTCCAGAGGATTCTCGGAGGAGTACTTCTGAAGATTCTCCAGAGCAATTTCGTGAAGTTCGTCGGGGGAAATTGACCACGTCTGCAGCATCTGGCCCTGAACGTATCGGTACGAATCATCTTCATCGACGACATAACCGATGGAAAGTCCTCCGACCCAGGGAGTACGGATGCGCTCATCATTCCGCTGATCGTCGTCAGCCGAGAGCATTGGCAGGATGCGCGAACGGACCTCATCCAGCGTCGGCACCAGTTGCTGCGGACTCAGTTCCTGCAGACGCACGACCGATGTCAGTCCCGGCAGCATGATGCGCCGAAACTGATCCGGCTGCTGAAGGTACATACGATAAAAGTTCGACAGGCCAATTTCGCTGTGGCCGAGTTTCACAGAAAACCCGCGAGCCGCCGAAGCCTGAAGCAGCGGGAAATGCTGACGAGCAAGCTCCAGCACCTGCTTGAGGAAGATATCTGGTGGCCATGCCGGCTGGTCTGCCACTTCCAGCGACATCAAAACTGTCTCACACATGGCCAGGTGTTCTGCGGACAGTGGTCGACGATCCGGCGACTGAACCGTCACCACGATCGTCAGGCGGCCATGACGAAAAGTCCACAGTCGCCACTGATAATGAGGACGGCGACCGAACACACGAGCCAGCCAGCAGCCACTTCGAGGACGCCGCGAGATGCCCGACCACACTTCGTTTCTGACAATCGAAGGCAGAGGTGGCTGAGGATGAAGGGACACTACCTGCGGAAAGAGAAGCGACAGATCCGGAGTATGCCGATGTCCGTCTTCCGAGGCAGATTCGTCCCACCATGCGACCATGGAAAGCAAAGCTGGACGATCTGATTCACCACTATCGTCTGCTGCACGAGGATTGTTTCGACGGCGAAGCTCAATAAGCGTTTGATTCTGGAAGACCTCGACCTCTTCCGGACAGCGAAACGTAAACCAGTTTGCCGGCCCGCGACAAACTCGCCATGACTCAGGAGGATCTCGTCTGGATGAACTGTCCGCCATTCTTGGCTCCACAGGAATCAGTGAACGGCACAGTGTAGCCAAACCGTTTCCCGCTTCGCAATCCGGTGGGACCGTGGATTTTCCGTGTAGAACGGCTGTCCTCAGCCGTTACCAGCACTTTCACAGGAGCGTTTGAGAACAATCGTTCGAGAATTTTGGGGGGGCTAGCGATTGAGGACATTCGCTCGACATTGCACCTACGGGCGGCGAACGCGTCGGGCGATATCCTGGAACGAGAATCCAGCTTTGAACCTGGTGTCGACGGCTTTGCCGGCGTTGATGAGTTCGGGATTCTCCACGCGAGTCTTCTGCATGGACCCGACGACAACGACTCCGCCTTTGTTGGGAAGGTTGAACACGTAGGTTTGAGGAAACGCTTCTTTGATCGTTGCGATGTCTGATTCCATCTGATCGTGAGGATTGATGTTGAACACGACAGATCCGTTTTCCGTCAGCAATCCCTGCATCTGCTTGTAAAAGTCGATTGTTCGCAGGTTGAGCGGCACACCGGTTTCATCAGTCTCCTCAGACGGCTTCAGGAAGGCATCCATGTAGATCGTGTCGTACTTGCTTTTCGTTTCCTTCAGATACTCGAATGCGTCCGCGACAACGAGTTTGACTTTGTCATTCTGCTTAACCTTGAAGTACTTCTCCGCCAGCTGAACAACGACCGGGTCGATCTCCACGGCTTCGACGGAAACTTCCGGATCATACTTCTGCAGGAAGTGAACCATCGAACCGCCGCCCAGGCCAACGATCATGACATTCTTCTGTTCCGGCTGAACCAGGTAGCTGGCAAACATGTGCTGAAGGTAATTGAACTTCAGTACATGCGGCGCTCGCAGGTTCACCTGGCTTTCAAACGCTTCTTCACCGGAATCGCGTACGAACACCAGAGTCAGGACGTTACCGTTCTTTCGGATTCGAATATACGAGTACGTCGACTTCACTTCGTAGACGACCGGGCCAGCGTCGCGATCCGAAGCCATCGCCCCTTCGTAGATGGCAACACCGAGCACAGCCACCATGACTGCGGCAATGCCGATCATCATTCGTCGAGACGTCGACTGCTGAATGCGCTGGTCGGAGTTCTGTTCGGCAATCTGATCAGGCGCCATTCCAAGCACGACTTTCAGTTGTTGAAAAAGGGACATATCAGTTTCCACACTGCGATTGGCAGTCATTGAATAAGGAATCAGCAGAACCTGGCTGGCGGAAGATTCGGCATTTTCGCCGCACAATCCACTCGCCCGATCGGCGGGACGCCTGGAACTGCAAAAACTTGCCGGCTCACCGACTCTGCAGAATCCCGCGACTGGATGAGCCGGATCGCCTGCGAATTTCGGTCCTGCATGGTGTAAGCATAGACCTGTTCAGATTTTCTGTGAAGGTAGTCGATTTGGGAATTCGTCCTGTTCGAAAGATCTGGTGTCCGTAGCGGCAAATTGCTGAAGATGAGATACTCCTGAGGCTGGCGAAAACGTCAAATTGGCAACCCGCCGGTCTCCCCAAAGATCTTCGAACAAGAAAACACATCGAACGAAAGTGCTGGAATGCAGGATCCTCGTATTGATCGTCTGGCAAAAGTCCTGATTCATCATAGTTGTCGCCTGAAGGCCGGACAGAAAGTGTTGATTGAGGCCTTTGACCTTCCGGAGCCCAGCCTGATTTGTCGGCTGGTGGAAGAAGCGTCGGCTCAGGGTGCAGTGCCGGTTGTTTCCGTGAAGAACAATGCCGTCCTGAGAAGTCTGTATCGCACCGCGACCGACGCCAGCATGGCGATGGCCGGGAAATTCGAAGCGGCCGTCATGTCGGAGATGAATGCGTACATCGGAATTCGCGGTTCCGCAAACTCGAATGAGTTCGCAGATGTGCCGGGCGAAAAGATGGACCTTTATCAGAAGCACTGGTGGCAGCCGGTGCATATTCAGATTCGAGTCCCCAAGACTCGCTGGGTCGTCCTGCGTTATCCAACGCCGTCGATGGCGCAGGCCGCCGGGAAGAGCTGCGAGCAGTTTGAAGACTTCTACTTTGATGTCTGCACGGCCGACTATGCGAAGATGGCAAAAGACCTGCAGCCATTGAAGGCTCGGATGGAAGCCGCCGATCAGGTTCATATCACAGCGCCGGGAACGGACCTGCGATTTTCGATCAAGGCGATCCCTGTCGTGCCGTGTTCGGGGGAATGCAATATTCCCGACGGCGAAATCTTCACGGCTCCGGTGAAGACCAGCGTGAACGGAACCATCCAGTTCAATACTTCGTCGCGCTACCAGGGCACAGTGTTTGACGGCATCCGTTTTGAACTGAAGGACGGCAAGATCATCAATGCGACCTGCCGCAATGCTCCGGATCGTCTGAACCAGATTCTGGATTCCGACGAAGGGGCTCGTTACATCGGAGAATGGTCATTCGGGACCAACAATCGCATTCTTCACCCTATGCTGGATACCCTGTTTGACGAAAAAATCGGGGGGTCTTTCCACTTTACTCCGGGAAATGCGTACGACGAAGCTGATAATGGCAACAGAAGCCGTGTCCACTGGGACCTGGTGCTGATTCAGCGAGCTGACTACGGCGGCGGAGAAATCTGGTTTGACGGTGAACTGATTCGCAAAGACGGATTTTTCATTCCGGCAGATCTTCAGCCGTTAAACGAAGGCCTTCCGCGTTAAAGACAGCAACAGACAATCACAACAGTCTGATCAGGCATTGAACAAGGCGTCGAAGGTTCAGGAGTCAGCTATGCGAATGATGAAAACCACGCTGATCGTGTGTTGCCTGTGCTTATGCCATACTGCCATTGCCCAGGATCGGACTCAGCGGCCACTGCCGTTTCCGGAAAAGAATCTTCCCGGCACGTCTGCTCAGCGTGAACTCCTTCGACAACTCCGCTCGTTCCTCGATCAGAAACAAAAAACGAACGAACAGCCCGCCCCGACATCACCGGACAAGAATGCTTCCGGAGACAAGCCCGCAGGCGAATCGGGCCTCGATCCTTCTCAACTTGGTCACTTGGGAGAGGCGTTGCAGAAGCTGAAGGATCAGTTGCCACCGGGAATGGTCCCCCCGAATCTCGGAGACATCCCCCAGGAGAAACTCCAAAAGGCACTCAGCTCCCCCGAAACTCAGCAGCGTATGCGAAAGCTGCTGGAACAGTTTCAGCGTGACGGCTTGTTGCCTCCGTCAGGTGATGGTGGCAATCAGCCACCTCTGCCCGTTCCTCCTCGACCAGACGAGCCGACGTCGCCTGAAGTTCAGCCATCACAACCGGACGATGAACCGTCATCACCGCAGATGCCTCCCGATAGAAAAAACGGTGATAACAAGAACGGTGAGCCCGAAGCGACGCCCAATCGTCCTAACGCTGACGATGAACGAACTACTGAACCAGGCGGCGACCCCCAAAAAAAGGACGACCAGTCGCAAGGCGAACGTCCCGGGAAGGAACCCCGATCACCTCGAACAGGCGAACAATCGTCCGAACGGGAGGCCCAGACTGATCCAGGAAATGGCAGGACTGATGATTCAGACATGAGCGACGTGCAGAATGATGACCTGGAGCCAAAAGCTCCGGAGGTTCCCATGCAGTCTTTGAAAGCCCTTGAGGACTTTCTGCAGGAACTATCTCGCTCGGCGAATGATGATTCTTCCGATTCCGGGACCGCACCAGGTGAATCACGCTCGGGAAATGCCAACCCGTCGTCGCCGTCGAGTGATGTGCCTAACCCGCGACAGCCTCTGCGCCGCCGTGATCCTTCGGGCAATGCTCCCCGGACGATCCCGCAGCCTTCGCAGCCGGGAAATGGCCAGGATGCTCAGCCCGATCCCATAGAGAGCAATCCGCCACGCGAAAATGTTCCGCCCGGTGAACTCAATTCGAATGATGGTGTTCGAAATCCGAATGCGCAGAACCCGAAGGTCGACCCTTCGGCACCGCAGCAGAGCCAGAACGGTGTCGGGGCAGATCCTTCCGGAGATTCGGATCTCTCGCAGCCGTCTGATCGAAATGAACAGTCGCAGAAGGCTATGGAGACCCTGCGGCAGCTTCTGCAAAATGAAGCACTTCGACGACAGGCCGAACAGATGCTGGATGGGAATCAGTCGCCAGACGGTTCTCCGAATAACCTGGCTCCGTCCAATTCTCAGACGAATCCTTCGGGATCGCCACCAGTTCCGGGACCATTGAATCAGCCGCGTTCTTCTGCCGATCGCAATCAACGGAACGGCACAAACATCCCCGGCCAGAACTCTGACTCAGGGTCCGGTCCGGGCGGCAACCGATCCGGCAATCGAAATGGTCCCGACACGAATTCTTCGGACAGCCCGAACCAGCAGTCGATCGAGGAATTTCTGCGGGAACAAATGAAGAAGATGCAATCGCAGCCGCAGCCCCTGGATTCTCCGCGGCAGCCATCACCGCTTTCGCCTCGTCCTGATGAACCGCGCCCCTTCGACAAAAATGCTCCGAACGGCCATCCTGCGAACCCACAGGGCTCATCCCCACAAACGCCGCAGGAGTCCCAATCCGGCGTTCCACAGAAGCCGCCGATCGATATCGCCGAGGAGGTCAATCGTCGCGGTCTGAAAGACACCCTGAAGAAGATCTGGGACAACGCGAAGGAAGAAAGTCGTCGGGAGAAAGAGGCTCCTGCTCGCAGCGATGTGGCGGAATCAGGCAGCGGGGTTGACCTGAATGAGATCCCCGCGGATCGCCTGCTGAAGATGCTGGATAACTTCTCTGACGATCTTGAAAAACTTGCGAAGGAATCCGAACGAAGCGAACGTTCGGAACGGCCCGGCAGGATTACGTCGGAACCTCCGCGCCGTGCCCCCGAACCTCCGTCGGCGTTAAGTGAGCTGCGAAAGTCTGCTTCCGAATGGCTCTCCGACGCCGTACCGACAAAGCCGTCTCCGAACAGTGGTTTGCGAAGTGAACCCGTGGGACTGTCGATGCCGTCGCTCAGCGCGGAGTTTGATACAACTCCGGCATTGATTCTTGCCGTGCTGCTTGGCCTTGCCGGACTCGCACTGCTTGCGGGGAAAGTCGCTCGCAATCGTGCGGCCGGAAATTCGGATGCAGCCCTGGCGGCGCTGGGGCCTCCGCTGACTCCCGAACAGATTCACGATCGATCGGATGTGGTTCGAGCCTTCCATCAGGTGGCTCTGAAGGGCGGGCATGCTGTGGAAGACTGGTGGAATCATCGAGACGCAGCCTTGTCACTTGCGGCTTCGGCTCCCCAAAAGGAATCCGCCGTTTCGAATCTCGTCGACGTTTACGAACACGCTCGATACCTTCCGGAAGATGTCCCCCTGACTCCGGACAAGATCGAGAGTGCTCGTGCGGCCGTGCGATCGCTGAGCTGAGAGATTCCGTGCGGCGGCTTGCCGGACGAATCGTGACGTGGTAAACACGCGTCTTCTGAAAACCTGAACTGTTGACCAACAGCGGAGCATGCTTCGTGTCAGAGATTGATGTCTATAAAGAGTGGCTGGGAATTCCAGAAGGCGTTCGTCCTCCAGACCATTACACCCTGCTGCGTCTTGTGCAGTTTGAAGATGACATCGAGAAGATTCGGGGCAATTACCGGAAGCTGAATGCTCACGTCCGAAAGTACGCCACCGGTCAGTATCTCGTTCGTTCACAGGAACTTCTGAACGAGATGGCAAAGGCCATGCTGTGCCTGACCGACCCGGACGGAAAGATCGAATACGATCGCAGTCTGGGCCGCGAAACGCCACAGTCAGACGAAGATGAACCACGGACCGTGCTGCAGTATCTTGTCGCACGATCACTGATCAAGCGGTCTCAGGTTTCTGAGATTGAACACTTCGCAGAAGCTCGCGGACTGACTCATCGTGATGCAGTGATTCAGATGAAGCTTGTCGAGCCCCCCGATGCAACTCGCGCGCTGGCAACGGAGCTTCGCCTGTCTTACGTGGATCTTGAGGACATGCTGCCAGAGGACAGCGTGCTGGACAAGCTTCCTCGGCGAGTCGTCAAGAAGCATTCCTGTCTGCCGCTGTTTGAAGACCGAGGCTATCTGCTGGTCGCCTGTGTGGACGAACCGACGCCCGATCTGGAAGACGAAATCCGCATTCGCTACGGATTCCCGATGCGCGCGGTTCTGGCTGTACCTCGAGCCGTCAATCAGGCCATTGCCAAGTACTACGCGCCAGGCATGCGAGAAGAAGCGGCTGGTGGCGAGCCCGCCGCAGAATCAACAAAGACTCAGCAGAAAGGCGGCAAAGCCGAAAAACCAAAGAAGGAAGCCGCCGCCAAACCTGTCAGCAAGTCCACACCTCTGACCGATGAACAGAAGCGCGAACGCATGATGGTCGCCGGGATCGTGACATGCTGGTCGATCATCGGAACGATCGGCGCCTTTTACTTTATGAACGGCACCGCAACGATCGGGCAGATCGTTCTTGGAGTCGTCGTCGGCGGCATCGTCTTCGGTATCATGAAAGCTACCTACGCAAAGTAATGTAAAGCGATTGTCCCCAATCGCTACCCATTGCCGTCCCGCATCAAACTCACAGTCATTTCTTCAACACCCTCCGGACGTACTCAGCCACGGCGGTCTTCATGGCCGCCGCCTGCGGCGTCTAGTCACTCCGACACCAGATCCTTCCAGGCCCACCGGTAGAGGTTGCGAGAATCCGTGTAACGGGCTTCGGATGCGGCAGAGCCAAGAACGACGATGATCAGCCGGCGGCCATTGCGTTCGCCGGATGATACCAGACAAGCACCGGCCTGGTCGGTGGTACCCGTTTTTACGCCGTCAAATCCTTCGATGCCCAAAAGCTCGTTGGTGTTCTTCCAAAGAACGTTGCGTCGATACCCGGCAGCACCGGTGACGGTGGTTCCGTATTGCCTGGTCGATGTGACTTTCCTAAGAAGCTCGTTCGCCAGCATGCTTCGGGCGAGCCGACTGAGATCTATCGCCGTGGAAAGATGATCCTTGTCAGTCATGCCGTGAGGATTGACGTAGTGAGTCTCTGACATGCCCAGCGCGGCGGCTTCCGCGTTCATCACGGCGACAAACTGCTCAAGCGGATCCTGAGAAGTACCATCCGCCGTTGCGGTCGCTTCATCACGAGCCACTCGGCTTCCAAAGTGCTCCGCCAGCGCGACACTCATGTCGTTTCCCGACGGTAACATCAGGCCATACAGCGCGTCGTGAACGGTGACCTGTTCGCCGCTGCGAAGATCTGCGGTGGAACCGCGTGTTTCATCCGCACGAACAGACATGGTCAGAGTTTCCTTCAGCACTTCCGGCTTGCGACTGGCGAGTTCGGCCACCAGCCAGGCCGTCATCATCTTGGTTGTACTCGCGAAGTCCCGGCGAACTGTGGAGTCTTTTCCCGCAAGCTCGTGCCCATCGGTCGCATCGACAATCGTCCAGGCATCGCACGAGACAAACGGAGCGCCGTCGAGCGAATCCGCGGGCTGTTTTGGCAGGACTTCCGCATTCGCAACGTCCGGTGCCGGGACTTCGGTTTCTTCAACAACCGGCCCCAACACTTTCCAGAATTCTGAGTTCACAATGCCATCAACCGCCAGAGAATTTCGTTCCTGAAACAGTCGCACGGCCGCTTCGGTTGCAGGGCCAAAATCACCGTCAACACCCAGTCCTGGCGATGGCTGAAGACGAGCGTTCAGAGTTCGCTGCAGGTATTCCACCTGTTCTCCAAACGCGCCCACTTTGAGACTCAGATCCGCTCCTGGCGAAGGAGCATCCCACGCCGGATTGAAGTACTCGAACGCGATCTTGCCAATCTTTCCCATCAGCACATGAGCCGCGTTGTCGTCGTCCCAGCGCTGGTCTTTGTTGTTGGTGGTCAGGACGCAGACAGCAATGGGGCCTTTGGGAGTCAGCAGGATTCCGGCATCGCAGCGGCTGTTTCCAACCGCGCCAGTTTTGTGCGCTAGTTTAGTTCCCGCCGGAAGCTCTTTCGCCAGCAATCCGCGATCTTCACAGGCCAGCAGGTGTTCGATCATCGCTTTGCAGGATTCGGGTTGCGCCACCGTTTCTTTGTAGATGCTGCTGAGAAGGTTCACAATGTCGATCGCCGTCGTGCTGCCAAGCCCATACTGCCGACTTCGCTCCGGGGCGATCGATGTGTCGCCTCGATAGACCTTCGCATGAAGTCGAGTCTCCGGGTATCCGAGTGCGGTCATGTCTTCACCAGTGGCCGGCAGTCCGATCTGATCCACGACAAGATTGGTCGCCGTGTTATCGGAGTAGCGAATCATGAGACGAATGGCATCACGCACGGATAATGTCAGGCCCGTGGAAAAATGGCCTGTGAGGATTCCGGAGCCTGGGACTTTGTCCTCCTCCTTCAGCGTCACCATGCGAGTCAGGTCCAGTTTGCCGGCATCGGCCTGACGATAGGCTGTCACCATCACCGGCAGCTTGATCAAACTGGCGGTTGGCTGAACGATGGTTTCACGCCATGCAAACTGTTCGCCCGTGTCCAGATGGCGAATGACAATCGCAACGTCTCCCTGATACGAATCAATCAGCGGTCGAAGAGTTGTCTCAAGATCCGCAGCGGATACGGAGCCGATCAAAAGTACAGCAGCAAAGAACGAAGTGAGTCGCATAGGTCGTCCAATTGGAGTACATCGAAATGATGAATCAAAGCTGCGCCTGTGCGCACAGTTAACCATCTGGCCAGCGGAAATGCCACCAGCCACGCTCATCCACTTCGCAACGGTTCCGAACGAATTTCTGAGCGAATCGCCCAGTGGATCGCCCAGTATTCGGAGTGGCCTTCGAGCAGAATTCGGGTCGCTTGCGTTATGGTCTGAATTCATGACACTTCGCGCTTCCGTTTGAAAACGAGCGCAGGGTGCGTTCGAGTCCCTTTACTGCAGAATACTCCGAGAAAATCAATGACCAAGAATCGTCAGCCTGAAGTTGCGGCGGCCATCAAAGACGTCGATTTTGATGCGAATGATTACCAGATTGAACTAAACACCAACCACGGCAAGATTACGCTCGACCTGCTTCCGGACGTTGCCCCAGGGCACTGTGCGAACATGATCGGGCTCACAAAAATTGGTTACTACAACGGCGTCATGTTTCACCGAGTCATCAGCGGGTTCATGATTCAGGGCGGATGTCCTCTGGGGACAGGAACCGGCGGACCGGGATACACGATCAAGGCCGAGTTCAATTCGACTCCACACGTCGCCGGTGTTCTTTCCATGGCACGAACGAATGATCCAAACTCCGGTGGATCTCAGTTCTTCATCTGCCTGGGAACTCACGCGTACCTCGACCGTCAGTATACCGCCTTTGGCAAGACGGCCGATGCCGCGAGCATGGAAGTCGTTCGCAAGATCGGCGCACTGCCAACCGACAGTGGCGACAAGCCAAAGACACCAGCAAAGATTGAAACGGCAACCGTCGTCGTCCGCAAAAAGGCCTAGCAAGGGCTGAAAACCCCTGACCAGACTAGGCCTCTGACAAACTCCCCCACCGGGTTCACCCCGGTGGAGGCCGGTCTCTGCACTACGGTCCCTTTCTCCTTTCGATCGTCACATCGAGTCTATGAAGAAGAACGCTGCTTCAGAGTCGCGCAGGTACTGGCTGTTCAAGTCCGAGCCGGACGTCTTCTCCATTCATGATCTCTCGAATGCCAAAGGCAAGCGAACATCGTGGGAAGGCGTTCGAAACTACCAGGCTCGCAACATGCTGCGCGATGACATCAAAGTTGGCGACGGCGTCTTCTTTTATCACAGCAACGCCGATCCGATGTGTATTGCAGGAACAGCGGAAGTCGTCAAAGCGGGCTATCCGGATCATTTCGCCAGAGAAGCCGGGCACAAGTACTTCGATGAAAGCGCCACAGAAGACAACCCGATCTGGTACATGGTCGACATCAAGCTGACGCAGATATTTAAGACGCCGGTGACTCGCGAAATGCTCAGCAGTGATCTGGTTTGCAGAGACATGATGGTCATGAAAAAAGGAAGCCGGCTGTCCATTCAACCCGTCACCGCTGACGAATGGGCGGCCGTGCATCGTCTGGCGGAAGGCTGATCTGCGAGGGTTGCGAGCTTCCGACAAGGTCTGCGTTTCAGCACACGGAACGAAGAAGGAGAAACACACATGTCCGGAAGTCGATTGGCGCGATTCTTCGTTGTGATCTCGCTCCTGCTGTTGATCAGCAAAATTGGTACCTGTCAGGAAGTGCCAAAGACGTCGAAGAAGAGCGAACGCCTGCTCGTTGTGGCTCCAAAAAAGTTCCATCCATCACTTGAACCGTTCATCGAGTTCAAGAACACCGTTCGTCCGACGGAACTGGTGGAATTGGAGCAGATCCTTGAGAAGGGAGTCGGCGTTGACGATCCGGAGAAACTCAAACGCTGGCTCTTCACCGAATTTACGCAACGCGGCTTTGGCTATGTTTTGCTGGTGGGCGATGTGAGTGTCCTTCCGGTCCGGTACATGGTGCTGGACCGAGTGACTCCGGCGGCGTTCGACTATGCGTTCTATCCGTCCGACCTGTATTACAGTGATCTCCTGAAAAAGGATCGCACGTTTGAAGACTGGAACGCTGCGAAAGAAGGTTTCCACGCAGGTTACTTTGGCGAAGTTCGTGGTGAGAAGAATAAGTCCGAAGCGATCAACTTTGACCAGGTCGACTACCTGCCGGAGATCGCTGTCGGACGCTGGCCGGTGGAAACTCCCGAGGAAGTGACCGTCGTGGTTAACAAGACCATTACGTTCGAAAAACGAGTCCTTGCAGATGTGTCCGTCAGAAGAGCTGGTTTCATCGCTGTTGGCGGATGGGTTGATACTCGAAGCCTGATGAACAAGTGGGCCGAATCTCTGGAGGCTCGATGGGCGGTTGACCGGCATTACTATTCCGGGCGACCGTTTACCACAACGACACCGCCCTCACCGGAAGCAACTCGAGGACTGTTTGACCGCGGGTGCAGCTTGATTGTTCATGCCGGGCACGGTCAGGCGGATGCGTGGGAGCAGTGCTTTTCTGTGAGCGATCTTGATCAGATTACTAACATGGAACATTTGCCTGTCGTGGTTTCCGCCGGATGCAGCACTGCTTATTTCGCTCCGCTTGCTCCTTACGGTGCCTATGTGGATGTGGATGGAGTCGAACATATCGGCACTGATGCCGGTGAACAGTTCAATGGTCCGCCTCCGGCCCCTTCACCAATTCAAACCGGGCGATTCAATCCCACAGGGCTTGGCGAACAGATCCTTAAACGCAACGAACACGGTGCGGCGGCGTACATCGGATGCAACACGGGTAGTCAGCCATGCGGACTGACTCTGGTGGAAGGGTTCCTGAAATCGATCAGCCAGTCACCCGGCCAGCATCTGGGCGATAGTTGGAATGATGCTGTTGCGTACTATCATCAAAAAGAGAAGCTTGCCGAACTGAAACCAGATGATGGCTGGTACCCGCCCAGCATCTTCTTTCAGGGAATGAAGTTCATGCTGTTTGGCGATCCAAGTCTGCCGTTGCCATAGACGCCGCATAGGAATCCCTCGGCAGCACAAGGGAACACAAAGTGAGTGAAGCAAATGGATATCCTGATTGCCGGCTGCGGCTATGTTGGAATGCGTGCGGCCAGCTTCTGGCTGAACGCTGGTCACTCGGTCTCCGCGATCACTCGCAGCGACACCAAGGCACGACAGTTACACGAATCCGGTATTGAGCCTTTGCTGATGGATCTGGGGGAACCGTCAAGCTGGCCGCAGCTTCCTCCTGTGGATCTCCTGCTGTGGTCTGTTGGTTTTGATCGTTCGTCGAACCAGCCAAGAGAGCTCATCTGGGTTGACGGACTTCGATCGCTTCTGCAGGCACTCACGTTCAAGAGTGGTGCAAGAATCCTGATGACCTCAAGTACAGGAGTTTACGGAGATGCGCAGGGCGATGACGTAACCGAAGCGACGCCTGCCATACCTTCCAGCGAGAGCGGGCGGGCCTGCCTGAAATCAGAAGATGCCGTGCGGGAGTACTCTGCAGCCACCGGAATGCCCGCATGTATTCTGCGCCTCGCAGGGATCTACGGACCGGGCCGACTTCTCCGGCGCGTTGAAGAGCTGCAGAACCAGGTTCCCATCCCCTCACCGCCGGACGATTGGCTGAACCTTGTGCACGTGGACGACATCATTCGGACACTCGACTTCGTCGCCCGAATGCCGGAGCCGCCAGCCCTGATGAATGTCGCCGCAGCCAAAACAGCAACGCGTCGGCAGTACTATTCTGTCCTTGCTGAACTGACGCAAAGTCCGCCGCCTGTGTTTGCCGCCCCCACCTCGGCCGCAGTCAGCCCCGAATCATCACCAACCGGCCGGCGAGCCAACGGAAACCGCCGAGTCACCAGCAGCATCCGCCAAAAAATCGGTCTGACGTTTGAGCATGAATCCGTCACCAGCGGACTCACCCGAGCCCTCCAATAACCACTCAGCTCATGCCCGCTCCCTGCCCCAGCTGCTGCGCAGAGGCGAATCAAAAATGCAGTCTTTTCACTGACAAAATCAACACAGGTGCCTGGCACCTGTGAACTTTGAATGACCCTTTCACCACCAATAATCA
>CAZIGZ010000015.1:32412-60210 GCA_964538835.1 uncultured Chitinophaga sp.
CACTGAACAAACGATCATATCACCGACGAGTCGTGTCAGGTCACATCCCTGGCGACGACCACGATATGTTGCCCCTTGGGCACCGGGGCGGCCCACGCCTGTGCCAGCACGACACCGTCGAGTGCGGCGACACATGGATATGGCTCGAGATCGAACTGGTCAAAGTCATGGAGCAATCCAACTGTCTGACCTCGCTTCACCGCTGTTCCACATTCCACCAGAGGCTCATAGTGGCCTGCGAATGGAGCGGGGATGAAACAGTCGCGATCGACCATCTCAAGCTTCCGCTGGGTTCCCGCTTTGTGGTACGCAATCGGTTCGATATGTCCGTGCATCAGTCCGTTGTTGATCAGCGCGGCTCGAACGCCCTGCTTGCCATAACGGACGCCTTCCGGATTGATGGCTCGCCCCCATCCGAGTTCCGTGCCAACCGTGATCTTTCCGAGTCGCTCAGCTTCTGACGGCAACAGGCCCGGCGTCTGATTCTGATAGATCATCAGAGATGGAGTGCCGAACCAGCGAGCCGTCTCTTCGATCTTGGCACTCAGGTCCGGATCATCAATGGGATGATAGTTGGCACAAATGGAAAAGCGGGCCACATCGCCGCCGGAATGCAGGTCAAGCACAATATGCACCCGCGGCCAGATATAGTTTCGCACGAACGCCGCGATGCGATGAGTAATCCCGGACAAAGCAGGAGTCACTCCGGCGCCATCGACGAAGGCTCGATTCAGATTCACGCCATCATCGAGCCGACTCTCACGAGTTCCAGCAAGAAACGCGGCCGGGTTCAGGACAGGAATGAAAATGATGCGTCCTCGAACATCTTCCAGCTTGATGTCTCGAACCAGATGCTTCAAAGCAACCGGGCCTTCGTACTCGTTGCCATGATTCGATCCGAACGAAGCGAGTCCCTGGCCGTCTTTTGCTTCCGGACCGACCCAGACCGTCAGCGGAAGCAGATGGTCTCCCCAGATGCTGTCGTGCTCCAGGGCGACCCAGTAATCTCGGCGGCCAGGAGAATCCAGATCCAGACGTTCAGGGCGAACAATGAGACGCGACATAGAGTCCTCAGCGGGGAAGATGCGACAGGTGAGTGCAGTCGGACGAGTATCGCTGCTCATCGAACTGGCGGGAGTTGACACTCGAAATCATGACAGACTCCGGACTCGCATCAAGCGACCCATGGAGAACTGTTTTGCGACAGGCACGGATGGATCCGACTCAAGGCATCGGAAAAGCCTTCTCAGAGTACTTCTCTGGCCCAGTAGAGCAGCCCCATCATGGTTTCTTCCTGCTCTGCGACTTCTCGCATGGGCCACGAAAATCGCTGCTGCAGTTTCTGACGCAACGACGGGAACGCCTGCACCAGTCCACCGGAAATCGCGATACTGGACCACGTGGGCCTGTCGCTGAGTCGCCGGGAACATGTCAGATAACTGTCCGCCATGAACTCGAACGCCGCCTGAAACAGATTGCCGACGGTGAGGTTCTCGGTCGTGATATGCTCGATTCGACCACTGTTCCCCATTGCACTTGCGAAGAAACTCAGGTCACACGTCAGCCCGTCTCCCGAAGCACGCTCGGTGGCTTCGCTGATGAGCTTCCACGAGTTCGGGACGGAAACACCTGCGGCACGCGGTAGTTCTGTGAGCAATGCTTCAATGACGGTCAACGATCGGCCTGCGGGAATGTGCGTAATCGTGTTCAGATACTCCGTGCCGAACCAGCATCGAGTCTGACAGTTGGACGGCCGAAACACCGAAGTGATCTGACTGACCTGCGAACCGGTCGAGACATTGATCGAAAGCTCGTCACTCGTGAGCTGAATGCCTTTCAGCGCCGCTTGCTGATCCCCCATGACGGTGTACACATCCAGCATGCGACCATCATGGGCAAACTGACCCAAAGGAACCTTTTCGTCGGCCAGAGCCGGCCACTGCAGGCGATCGAGCCCAAGAACACGGAATGCTTCGTGATGCCATGTCCCGGTGTGAAGATTGAGCATGCCAATGGTGTGAGTCCTGTGCATGGTCGGCGTGACCTTGCACAGACTTCCCACTACGAAGTCGCCGATCGAAACCGGAATCGCACCATCCGGCAACTGACCGTGTCTGGCCAGCCAATGCAGCAGGACTGTCGCAGTTCCCGGCTTCAACTCACGACCGAGATCCGCAAACATGACTGGCGACAGGCGAGCTTCCACTTCTTCAAGCAGCGGTGTCGCATTTCCCTCCAGAGGTTGCAGTGAACGTTGATCTCGCCACGACAGGTAATTGGTCAAAGGATGGCAAGCTGAGTCTGTCAGGATCACTCCTCCCATCTGCCCGCAGAAGAAGATCTGCCGCACATCCGGCGCATCCTGAATGAGTTGCCGGATAACTGACACAGTCCGGCTCAAAACGAGCGACGGATCGACTTCGTGAAATCCCGCCGGCATTCCGGCAAGCGCATCCGGGAATGGTTCTTTGGCAACACGTTCAATCTTCCCGGACTGCAGGTTAAGAACCGCGCCCTTGATGGATGACGAACCAATATCGATTCCAAAACAACGCATGGGGTAACCTGTGAAATGCGGCAGGCGATGAAAGGTGAGACATAAAGGATTAGATGGCACTCAAAGCGGCGGAAGTGAAATCCCGGAGATTTCCGCAGCCTCTCGAAGCTTCATGCAGACATCTTCAGGCAGGTTGATGCCCTCTTTCTTTGTGAGACGCATCAGCTGAAACTCACGTTCTCCCGGCAGGAGCACTCCGTTGGTGCCATCAGCGGGTGGCGACTTGTGAATCTCATCGACCAGACCTTTCATTCGTTCAAAGAACGCGTTAAGCCCGCAGACAGCTTCAAGATCCACAACCATGATGCTGGCATTGTGCCATGATGGCCGAGAAGGAGGATCAAAAATCCAGCTGCCCACTTGCCATGTCAGATTTCCTCCCGGTACCACCGCTGACAGGATCTCACACCAAAGGCCCAGTCCATAGCCTTTGTGCCCGGCCATCGGTGCCAGTGCGGCGGAATGTGGATAAAGAGAACCATCAGATGTCGGATGGCCATCCGGGCCGATCAGCCATGTTGAAGGAATCGATTCGCCTCGCTGCAGCGCTGCATAGACTTTTCCACCAGCAACCGCGGCCGTTGCAATGTCCAGGAGGATCGGATCACCGTCCGTTGGAATCCCATAGGCAAGTGGATTGCTGCCCAGCACGGCCTTGCGAGATCCGGGGACTGCAACGCTGGGAATATCGTTGCCTGTCACCATCGCAAGGCAACCCGAGCGAGTTGCCTGAAGAGCGTACTGACCAGCCGCGCCGATATGCCCGGTGTTGCGAACAGCAGCAAAGGCGACTCCAGTTTGTTTGGCTTTGCGAATTGCCACATCAGTGGCGAAGTGACAACCAACCTGGCCGAGTCCATCAGCACCATCGATGATCGCCCACGATGGACCCTCACGCTCAATCATCGGAACCGCCTCAGGGCGATAGCCGCCCCCCCTGAGCTTCTTCAGGTAGCCAGCCAGCAACTTCGTTCCGTGTGTAAACACGCCCATCGTGTCGGTTGTCACAAGACAGTTCGCCACGATCCCGGCATTCGAATTGGACACTCCACATGCGTTCAGTGAACGCATTACAAAGTTCTCTAGTTCCCCAACGCTGACCGACACGACATCCCCCTTTGTCACGATTTCCCCGAACAACCGCTCCGCTGAATCCGGAGGGTAGTTCGGAGGGATATTCGTTTGCCGTCCAGACCACAAGTATGGCCGGGAAATTCGACTGAGCCAGCCGGTCAAGGTGCCAGGCACCTGTACTGAATTTATCAGTAAAAAAACTGCCTTTTTAGAAAACTCTGCGCAGGATGGAGCGGCTCAGCGAAATGGTCGCAGTAGACGGGAAATAATGGCAGCCACGGCAATAACATAGACGACCCCGGCGATCAGCAGAGGCCAGAGGAGGAAGGGCCAGCGGTGGAAGATGCTGTCGGAAAGCCATGACTGAAGAAGACACAGCGGGGCAAGACCAAGACCGGAGGCGGCCATGACGTGCCAGACCGGCATGCGTGTCAGTCCGGCGGCGTAGGACAGCAGGTCGCTGGAGGTCAGAGGGTTCAGACGCAGCAGGAACAGGAGCCAGAATCCGCGTTTCTCGAGAGTTGCCTGAACACGCGAAAATCCGGAGTCAGGTGCGATCTGCTGGATCCAGCGGTCTCCGAAGGACCGGGCCAGCCAGCATGCCAGGCCGGCTCCCAAAGTGTTGCCAATTGTTGCCAGAGTTCCGCCAAGGATTGGGCCAAAGACGAGCCCACCGGGCGCGTAGAGCATCAGTCCGGGAATCGGTGCGATGACCACTTCGATGCAGGTGAATCCGATGTAGGCAAGTGGTGCCCAGCTTCCCATCGATCTGAATGCCGCAACGAACACTGCAAGACGTTCAGCACTGGTCAATCGGGGATCACTGATCTGAGCAACAATGCCGTCGTTCATCCACGAGGCCATTCCCCAGATCGTCGTGATCAAGAGCAGCAGCCATGGAATGGCATCCAGCCGTCGATGCCATGGGCCACGATTCATCACGACAATCCCCATTAATCAGGCCGCTACGGCAATGAGAACTAGACTCCGGTTTCGCGAACCCAGACAACGTAATCAAAGGCCGGTGGAGTGATGCCGGAGTGGCGGATCATGTTGATCAGCTGGGAGCGATGATGCGTTCCGTGGCCGCACAACTGAACCAGCGCGTCGACCGCAGGCATTCTCAGCAAGACCGTTTCAGCGAGCACTTCGATGACGTGCTGAGCAGAAACCGCATCACGACTGCGAATGAAGTCTGTGCGAGTCCGCCGAGTCTGTTCCCAGAGTTCTCTGAGCTCCGCGATGGAAGTTGTGGCTGGCAGCTTTTCGAATTTCCCACCTCCCGTCGTCATGCAGCGAAGCCACCAGCGTTCGGCATCCAGAATATGCAGCGCCGTCAATCTCGCGGTTCCGACGCCCATGCCTCGATCGGCATCGAGCACATCTTCCTTCAGCTGCTCAAGCATTCCGAAGATGCGATCGTTGGCCCAGTCGCCATAGGCAAAGTATCGCTCGACGATATCGCCATTCCATGCGAGCGCCTCGCCTTCCGAAGTTTCGACTTCGAGCCCCCATTGACGAAGGGCTTGCGTGGCTTCGGCCGATTGCGGAACCGATGGCTTCGCGAACCGATAGAACAGAAAATCCAGCCCACCCGGGACCGTGCGACCGTAGCTCTTCAGATAGTTCAACGCCTGAGCGCGATGATGAATCCCATGGTTCGCGACGTGCATGACCAGTTCCAGGAGCACGTTGCGGTACTGATTTCCCTTCGCATCCTTGTACTCACAAAACTCCGAGGCCAGACGTCCCGCATGTGCCTTCAGAAACGCGGCTCTCTTCTGATGGACCGCCAGAAGGCGTTCACGAATCAGAGGCAATGCAAGGCCATTGGAATCAGCTTCGAAGGCACGCCACGGCTGCTTTGTCCACCGCTCCAGCCAGATCTCTTCGGCAGCCAGAATATGAAACAGAGTGTTGCGAAGACTGCCGAATCCAATTTCCCTTCTGGCATCCAGCTGTTCGTCGGTCAAACCTTCGCAAAGGTGAAACAGACGCTCATTGGCCCACAGACTGTAGTCGAACAATGCCTGTGGAATGGAGAAATCGCTCATTGATGATTCCTTGATGGACCAGCCAAAAAACACCCCTGTTGCCGTCTAAGACAGAACAGGGGCGCTGGAAGTTCGGGTCAGTGAGAGACTGTACAATGCCTCAGGAAAAGACACTGTCAGACAAACGGCGTCTTGCCGGGAATCGCGACTGGCGGAACCGGATTGTCAGCCCATTCATAGGCTTTGGGGCTCAGGTCTTCTGTGGACTTCATCACAGCGTCCCAGGTGAGTCGCTGGCCGGTGTAAGCTGCCATACGACCAGCAATGGCCATCATCGTACTCTTGCTCATGTAGTCACCGTTATTGATGACCTTGCCGGCTCGGATCGCTGCAAACAGTTCGTTGTGTTCGATCTGGTACATGTCTCCATCGGGGCCATCGTACTTCCAGATCACGTTGCCCTTCAGGTCCGTGATCGTGTGAGACATCACGTCGACGCGTCCCTTGGTGCCAAAGATGTAGTCTTCGACTTCATTTTCGCAGTTGGGCCAGTGTCGAGCCCGAGCGAAGGCTTTAACGCCATTTGCCCACGTGTAAACCACGTCGAAGTGGTCGTAGATGTTGCCATACTTTGCGTCGGTTCGCACCTGGCGTCCACCGGAGCCGCTGATGGTTGTCGGCGGTTCATCGTTCATTGCCCACATCATCTTATCGAGGCTGTGGATATGCTGCTCGACGTTGAAGTCACCGGACAGCCATGTGTAGTAGTACCAGTTGCGCATCTGGTATTCCATGTCTGACTTGCATTCGTCGCGTCGTCGACGAGGATCCCAGACACCTCCTGTCATGTAGCTGCACTGCATGGTAACAATATCGCCGATGGCACCGTTTCGAATCTGCTCAAAGGTCGCTCGCTTTCCTGGGTGGTAACGCCAGCAAAGACCGGACACAAGGTTCAGCTTCTTCTGTTCCGCAAGAGCGGACGAGGCAAGCACTGAGCGGACGCCGGGAGCATCAACAGCGACTGGCTTTTCGCAGAACACATGCTTACCGGCTTCCACTGCTGCTCGCAGGTGTTCCGGGCGGAAGTGAGGAGTTGAAGCCAGAAGCACCACGTCACTGCACTCGATCACTTTCTTGTAGGCATCGAAGCCGACAAAGGCGTGAGCATCATCCACGGTAACTCGCGGTGCAGCGCCTTCCTTGTTGAACATACGAGTCAACTGTCGACGTCCTCGAGCCACCGCATCTTCGAATGCGTCTCCGAGCGCCACGAGTTCCGTGCCTGGATCAGCATTCAGGGCCTGTTCTGCCGCCCCTGTTCCTCGTCCGCCCACGCCAACGAGACCGACCTTAAGTCGATCGCTTCCGCCAGCCCAGGCTCCTGCAGAAAGTGACTGAGGAACAGCTGCAAGAGCAGCGGTACCAGCGGCCGTGACGGCCAGAAAATTACGACGAGATGCTGCGTTATCGTTCGTTTGTGTGTTCATGGCGGGATCCGAACCTGATGAAATTGAGAAGGGTCGCCGGCGACAAAAGCCGCCGAGCTGCTTTCGCGGAGACTCAATTTTCACATTGAGTTTTCAGAAGGGTGACCTGGCAAAGCAACAAGGTCAAGCATTCCTGCGGCATTAGGCCAATTCGCCGAATTTCGCGGGCCGTTTTCTCACGATTTCTCTGTCCTCAGTGCCGCCATAGTACAGAGTCATGAACGGATTCGCGTGGTTGTCATGCCCCACCGCCAGATGACCAAGAATCTGTGATGCTGTTGTCTCAAGCCAACGAGCTATCACGTCCGTTGGCGCGATCGCCGACAAGCCTGACAGCAGAGACTTCGATAACTGTCCAATCTGCAATTGCGCGTCGTAGATGTTCAGATCCCAGGAACAGCGAGCACCGCCTTCATCACGAACCTCCAGCAATGGATAGCTGACGTCATGACGTGTCGTTTCATGAATGGATCTCTGGTCACTCACATCAAGTAACCGCTGAAGGTCTGCCACAAAGGGGCGAAAGACATTCGGAGTTTCTTCGACGAACTTCCGAACCATGCTGTCTTCACGAGGCCCGTTCCATGTCCGATACAGCGTGACGACAGAATCACTCGGATCCGATACCAACCATTTGTAGCCAAGAAACTGGATCCGGGATTTCGCGGGAAGGCCCTGCTGGCCCTGATGATTCGCGAGCCCCGCAGGCAGTTCCAGGTAGCATTTCAGGACTGTGCGCACGGTCGTGGCTTCAAAGCCAAAATGTATGAAGCCGGCGGCAGGGAAAAAGAGACGAACGGCGGCGACTATGCTTTCCGGGCACCCCAACGACTCGCAAATCTCCGTGACCGTTTGCAGGGTCCATGGCGACTCAGAGTAATGCCTGTCGGCCGGCGAACTTCCGGACAAGACGGAGATCGGCGAAAGCCCGAACGACAGCAGGCAACGATGAGTTTCCAGGGTGCGATTTCGAAGACGTACAGATCTCTCAACGCCAAACGACAGGGCATGGCCTCGAGCCCATTCAATCAGCCTGGGCAGTCCGCTGTGCTGAAATGAAGGCAGTCGATACAGATCCTGCAGCACTGCATGACTCCTTCAAAGGCTTCGCAGGAAAGGATGAGAACTCCGCAGGCGCGATGCACAAACGAAAGCTCCCGCTGCATCATGACTATCATGACTGCAGCGGGAGTTTGAGGGAATGTCAGTTCTTCCGACAGCAGCGGAACTAAACAGTCCACGCCGCAAGCGGATTGCACAGCACTCAGTCATGGAATGACTGAGCTTCGCTGAGCAGTATCAGCCTACTTGCCCAGCTCCTTCACAATATGCGAAGCGCCGTAGACAACCTGCAGCGCTTCACGAATGGCACTGGAGTGCACGGAGACAGAGCGACTCTGTTTTTCCGTGTACACGTAGTTGCCGGACAATGACTGAATGTTGCCGTCGAAGATCAGTCCCACAAGTTCGCCACTGCGATTGACCACCGGACTCCCGGAGTTGCCACCGATGATGTCGGCAGTGCTGACGAAGTTGAATGGGGTGTTCTTCACGAGGCTTGGTTCTGCGTCCTTCCATGACTTCGGAAGCACGTAGTCTGACTGACCTTCGTGGTTCTTTTCATGTTCGTACGCACCACCGATCGTCGTCCATGAAGGAATCTGCTGACCATCCTGTTCGTAACCCATCACAGGCCCAAATGCCAGACGCAGAGTAAACGTGGCGTCTGGATAGACCGAGGTTCCAAGGACAGCGAAGCGAGCTTCCGCGATCTGAGCGTACGCCTGCTTGTCCTGTTCATCCAGCTGTTCCGCGACAGCTCGCTGACGACGAACTTCCGGATTGATGATCATCGCCAGCTGAATCATCGGATCTTTCGAAGCCTTGATCCCTTCGAGTCCACCAGCAGCGACCTTCTTGCGATACTCCACGCTGGCCAGTTCAGTTCCCTTGACCAGCTCCGCGGCTCGTTCCGATGGACTCTTGCCCGCCAGAATCTGCTGACAGAGCGGATCATCACCGCCACGCTGTTCGAGGGTTTTGGAGATTGAGTCCGCAAGGATTACCTGATCGAGGTCCGCATAGATCGGTGCTTCGGAATACAGCTGCTGAAGCAGTGACTCACGACCAGCGTCCGAGAACTCCGGAAGTCGCTGCTCGGAAGGCTTCTGGTCTTCTTCCGCCATCTGAACCAGTTCCAGGGCGAGCCCGAACAATTGAGAATTCACAGCGACGCCCTTGCCGGTCATTTCGGTTCGCTTCTTGATGGTTTCTGCGATGGAGGTCCACGCACCGGCGAGAGGCTTAAGTTTCGGGTCTGCGTTAACAGCTTCGAGCAGAGATTTCTCCGCAGCCGCTTTGTCCGCCATCACCTGAGGATCCTGGAGTCCGGCGAGCATGCCGAGTCGAGCCTTGCGGGAGTTCTGAACTCCGAACAGATCATCGCGTGCACGGCGAGCATTCTCCTTGCTTCGCAGTCCGTATTGCTGCAGAAGAATCTCCTGGCGACGCAGATTGGTCAGCGACGCAGGCTGCGCGACATCGCGCTGATACTTCAGGGCGTCCATTGTGAAGATACGACTTGTGCGTCCCGGATGACCAGAAACGAACACGACTTCCTTTTCATCAGGGCCATTGGCGGACCACTTCAGAAAGTGCTCAATCTTTGCTGGCTTGTCATTCTCGTAGACTCGAAAAATGGTCGCGTCCAGACAGAAGCGAGGATACTCGAAGTTATCCGCGTCACCGCCAAAGAACGCGATTGCGGTTTCCGGAGCCCAGACCAGACGTACGTCGGTGTACTTCTTGTAGAGATACAAATGGTAGCGACCGCCGCCGTACAGAGTTGTTACGGTGCTCTTCAGGCCTGTTGCATCGAGAGAAGCCTTTTCAATGCGGGCGATCACCGCACGGCGAGCAGCAACGGCCTGCTCCGGAGTCATGTCGGGCTTCAGGGCGCCCTTGACTTCGTCGGTCACGTCCTTGATCTCGACGAGCTGATTCAGTTCGAGGTCCGGAGCCTTGAGTTCCTCGGCCTGAGTCTTTGCGAGATAGCCGACTTCCATGATGTTGCGTTCAGGCGTCGACAGCTTGAACAGCGTATCGGAACCTACGTGATGATTGGTCAGCACGAGCCCGGTGCTGGAAATGAATGAACCGGAGCCGCCAACGTTGAATCTCACGCTGGACTTCATCAGATGCTCGGCCCATTCCTTTGATGGCTCAAAGCCGTACTTCTGCTTCAGAAGTTCCAGCGGCAGATCATTGAACAGCCACATTCCTTCATCCGCCCGCACCATCGTGCCAAAGGCGACCATCAGCGTTAGCAACGCAAGTCGAAGAATCTTCATGACGTCGTTCTCAAAGGGACACAGAGTCAGACAAACACCCAAGCCTGATTGTGCGTCGAAAACTCTGAACTGGCAACCCGCCGCGAAATTTCCCCGGCGATGGTCGAAAAGGGTCGAACGAATTCCATTTTCTGCTGGTCCTTGCGGTCTACTTCCGTTCTGAATCCGGCCACCGAATCCTATCATCCGAGCCTGGCAGAGACCGACACCGTGATGAATCCAGAGACTTTCGCACCTGAGGAACTTCGTCTAAGGATGAAGACGGGAAGAAATCGATGAGCGATCAAGAGTTGAATCCCCACCAAGTTCGAAGGCCGGAAGAGTTATCGTTGCTCCAGTCCGGGGCGGCAACAGACGGCCCCGTGTATGCAAACAACGCGTTTCAAAAAACGGCAGGCTTTTGGGGATTCCTGACAACTCAGTTTCTGGGAGCGTTCAACGACAACTACTTCAAGCAGATGGTGCTGCTGACGTGTCTCAGCCAGGTGAATGGCAAAGCCGGGCCGGATCGACAGCCGATGGCAATGGCTGCGTTTGCGATTCCCTTCGTGCTTCTTTCGGGGCTCGGTGGATACCTTTCTGATCGTTTGTCCAAACAGCATGTGATCGTCGGATGCAAGGTCGCGGAAATCGGCATCACGGGCGCAGGGTTGCTGGTCCTGCTGATCCCGGGGCTATCGGCAGATGCACAGCTGGTTCTGCTGATTTCCATTCTGGCCCTGATGGGGGCTCACAGCGCGATTTTTGGTCCGTCAAAATATGGTGTGCTGCCGGAGTTATTTCCGGAGAAGCAGCTTCGACCTGTGAACGGTGCCGTTCAGATGACAACCTTTCTGGCCATTATTTTTGGAACAGCCTGCGCCGGGATTGCTCTGGACAGCATCAAAGGTCAACTCTGGATGGGAAGTGTGATTGCGGTGGGAATCGCGGTCACGGGAACATTGTCCTCGTTTGTCCTTCCGAAAACTCGCGTCGCGGTACCGGATCTTCAGATCGGCTGGGAGAACCTTGCCATTCCAAAATCGATCTGGTCACTGATTCAGCGTGATCGAGGCTTGTTGATGGCGCTGTTGATCGCCACGGTGTTCTGGTTTCTTGGCGGCGTGACGCAGATGGCCGTCAATACTCTTGGCAAGAGCACGTTCGACCTTAGCGCGACACGAACAAGTCTGATGGTCTCGGGTATTGGGTTTGGCATCGCCGCGGGCTGCGTGATCGCTGGCTTTCTGGGAAAGAGCCAGGGAGGTCAGAACTGGGTGCGTACCGGAGCGTGGCTGCTGATGCTGTCGCTGGCGCTGATCGGATTTCTGGCAACGGGGTTTGCGGGAAAGCCAGCCAGTGCCGGAGCACCGGACGAATCGATCACCGCGAGTCTGGGAGCAGATGGTTTCGAATGGTTCCTTCGCTTCAGCATGGTGCTGCTGGGCATGTCCGCCGGGATGTTTGTGGTTCCCGTTCAGGTCTTTCTGCAGCAGGCTCCTCCGGCAGAATACAAAGGGCGACTGATTGGGGTGCAGAATCTGATGACGTGGATCGGCATCCTGTTGTCCGCAGTGTACGGAGCTGTCATCGGCTGGCTTCAGGTCCGAATTGGCGGCGAAGGTGCTGAAGGTCCGCTGCAGTGGATCATGTTCGGATCGCTGGCCATTTTCATGTTGCCGATCTGTCTGTTCTATCGGCTTCCGGCAGTCTCAGCGACCGCCGAGTAAGAGGGGCAGTTCATGGTACAGTCACGACTTTTGAACGATGTTGTTGCGGACATCAGCCGACACGTGCAAATGTCCAAAGGCTATGAGACAGAATCGTTTGTGAATCCTTTGACGCCGGTCGACTGCGTTTCGGCGTTCATGATGGCGAAGACACTGACAGAACGAGACTTGTTTGATGTCTGTATTTCCGTCGCTCCTGAGGGCCACGTCTATGGATACTTCTTCGAGCAGTTCCGGGCCAAGGTGCTGTCTGTGCACGTCGACTATCCTCCTCGACGCTGTGAACTTCTCGATGACCTGAACCTTATTTCGAACCAGCGAGTATTGATTCTGGAAGACGATGTCGCCAGCGGAACCACGTTGCGGCTGGTGGTTCATGCTTTGCTGGAGTATGCACCAGCGTCGATCGATCTTTTTCTGGGACGGCGGAAAGATTCACAGAACCTCGATGCGATCCACCCCGAGATTGGAATGGTCTACCTTTCTGAAGATCTTCTGATCGCGGATGAGAGAGAAGTTCACGAGCAGTTGTTTGCAAGGTTCTTTGGCGAACAAAACACTGCCGAATCCTGAGCCCTCAAGGGCATCTTCTCCTCACAGCTATCCCGCCAGGTCAGTTGTCATCCGGGCGCTCGCTGGCGGACTCCTTCGTTTTGATCCAGTCGTCCATGTTCTGCATGTGTTCGCGATACTGACGATCGAGTTCGTCGTATGAGACGCCGGCAATGCGAGTGAGTGATGGTTCTTCCGTAATCTTCTCGGCATCGGGGCGATAGACGGCGGTCAGCAACTGAATCAGGTCGTCACGGTACAGGCCATCGTCATAGTGCATCAGAAAGTGGACATAGCCGGATGCCTGAGTGTAGAGCGGGCTGACCTGCGGATGACTCTGAAACTCATCTTTGCCGAGGGCGAAGAACTGAAGCGACGGCATGTAAAAGAAGAATGAGGGATCCAGCAGTCTCTGTCGTGCCGTGTTGAATCGTACGTATTCCGGATTGCCGACCGTGACCTTACCCTCTTCGTCGATTTCAAAGGATTCGAAGTAGCACGCCAGGCCTTCGATCAGCCAGAAGTTCGAATGTTCGCACAAGACCCAGTCTTCAACTCGCCGTTGTCGCAGTTTCCGTGCACGCGTACGAGCAGCCAGCACGCGATCCGAAGTTGTGTTCACATCCAGAATCTGATGCGTCGCTTCGTGAAACAGAGTCGTCAGATCTCTGCGTTCGGGATTCAGATAGAAGTAGCTTGTTCGTTCCGGCTGCCAGTACAGACCGTTGGTTTCCAGGTTTGCAGGCACCTTCCCGTAGACTCGCTTTTGATACTCTTCACGAGTCGCGTAGTAATGAACTTCCATCGGCTTGACGTTTCGATCGGCCGAACGATCCGTCGCTTTTTCAAAGCGATCCTGCAGCGACTGCGGAGTATCAAAGAAAGCTGCGAAGTTCTGCTGGAGCCAACCGTGGAATACCTCAAGACGTCGTGACAACTCCACTCCGGCTTCCAGACTGACATTCGTTTTGACCAGGAAGTGTTCGCTGGGAACTTCCCACGCGTTTCGAAAATCACGGCGAAGTTCCGCTTCCTTCTCAACGCTAATCCAGTCACCCTTCCACGGGCGAAGGCCCTGCTCGTACCGAGCAACGCTGGTCAGTGGAATCCAGCCAAAGTCCGGGTGATTGACCTGAGGACGCGATTCGCCTCGCATTTTCTTTTCGAAGGCAGACACCCATTCCCCGGCGTATTTGGGATCGTCCTTGCGAGTCGGGTCGATGTACTTCTGCTTGCCCATGATCGAGCGACCGTATTTGTGGTCCGGGTCAACTCGAAGAACATCACCGATGATGGAAAACGCCAGAGACGGGAATCCTGCTCTCAGGCTGGATCGAGCCAGCGTATAGAGCTCAGCCGCGCGAGTTTCGCGGTGATGCTGAAGCTGAAGCATCCACTGCTGCTCATCCACCGGAAGTGACTTGTCCACCGGCGGCGTGACGAACGACGAGAGTTCCGGCTGCTCATCTTCGGCAGCCATCCTGGCCGCAAGCTCAAGAACCTTCTGTTGAGCATCCGGCAACTGGTGTTCCTCACACCAGCCAGCCACCGCGCTAAGGTCATCCTTGTAGGAGCTCAGAATCTTCTGTCGCTGGTCGATCAGCTGACGATGGCGACGGTCGCGTGTCGCGTTCTCGTCAGCATTGGCAAAACCCTGAGCCAGCGAGAGAGAGGCCAACAGGATCCAGAGTGTTCGCAGCAGGATACGCATTCTCGACGGCTCGACGACGGGAAACTGACGATGACTTGAAACGTCCCGCAGTTTAACAGTCAGCCACTTTTGAGCCCATTTCAGTTTTTGAGCGTGTGAACAAACTGACAGTTCAGCGTTTGGCTCGTAAAAATACGTAAATCACGAAGTTCCCGAGGCAGTACTCGCATCGGCAGCGACCTATTCTTCGATACGAAATGCGTGGATGACGGGAAGGACCTCCCATTCATTGTCGCTTGTCTTTGCAGCATCCACCTGAGCCACATACAGCACATTTCGTTCACGGTCATACGCGACGCCGCCGGTGTATTGATGGCAGGTGTCGAAGAAGTACTGCTTGACTCCACCGCCGGGAGAAGTACCGCCCCAGCGCAGCCATGGTCGCAGCCCCATCGCCGGAAGCTTGCCGTTGGCCGCATGAATGAGGCTGGCCGGTGAGTAAAACGCAATCTCCACTTCATACGGAGCACCGTGGTAACCTTTGTCTTCGCTGCAGTCCCCGGGGCGAGGTTCGCCGTAGTAAAACTCGCCCAGGGACTTTCGGCCAACCACAATCACAGCCTGCTTGTTTCCAAGGGTCAGCCATGCGGCTCCTGACCAGCGATCAGCCGGATGATGACGTTCGAGAGGATCATTCATGGAGTACCACGCCAGCGGCGTTGCCGAGAGTGATCGATTCGGAGGGAATCCCGGTTCCGGCGGAGCATACGAATACAAGGCCGGTCCCTGACTGGACGCCTGCAGACCCGTACTGATCTGAAGACCTGACATCAGACTGTGGCCACCGAACCAGTGACGTTCCCCTTCCGGAATCTCCAGGACATAGCCAGCGTTCTTGTACGAGTTCCATTCGGGGGAACTTGATCCGAGGGGACCCAGGTGCCACAGACCTTCTGCGATCGATGACTGAAGCTGAAGGCCTGATCGACCGTGAGACGGATAGTCCAGGTTTTCGACGTTGTAGAACTTGTAGGTGGTCCAGTGCAGCTCGTTCTGCGACACACACATGCCGCCAATCATGAAGGGCTCCGAAGAACCCGCGGTCATCTGCCCAAGTATTCCGTCGGAGACATCCTGAAAGTCCTGAACGACTTCTGCGACGGGAAGATGATCCGCATGACGAATCGCCAGGTTCACTGGTTCCGGAATCGCAATCTCCGCCACCATCTGCTGACTGGCATGTCCCACAATGTACAATGAACCCGGATAACCGTCGTTCGGACCTCTGCTGTCACCATCCGACCGATAGGCCAGGGCCCATCCACCATAAGCAAACGAAGTTCCATTGGCCTGATGATGCGGCGGACGAAATGCCCCGAGGTATGTAAAGTTCCCCGGAGTAATCATGGTGTGATGCAACGGTGCCTGATGCCGGACGACAGGCTTCCGATAGATCGCAGGAACCGGCTTGTTGTCCGCGGCTGTGCCTTCTTCAGGTTCTTCGCAAACCGATTCTGTCTGCTCTTCAGGGATGTTGCCCCCGACCGCATCCTCAGCGATTAGACGCTCGGACCCTTCTGTCCCCTCCGTCCCTCGGGTCCCTTCTGCCCCTTCAGTCCCTTCCTTCGCCGAAAATCGCGCCAGCGCTTCCTGGCTGCTGTCCTTCGACGCTGCCAGAGCATGAGTCATTTCGCTGGAGAATTTCCAGGTGGCGGCAAGAGCCAGAGCACAGATGCCAAGGTAGATGAACTTCATAGGATGATCCGTTGTTGGAATATACCAACCCGGTGGGGAAGGGTTGGTGTGCTAGTTCATGATCAGTGATTCGGATTCTGCCTGTTCGTCAATCCTGTCGCGCCAGTCGCGAGTCTGCGTCACAGGTTCGGCAAGGGCCACAGCGGTGGCTGGTCCCGCATAGAATTCAGCAGGCTCATTGTCAGAGCCAGCGTTCAGATACGACGGTGTCCATTCACGGTGAGTCGGAATATTCATCGGTCGCCACTCGGTTTCAATCACCGCCGGCTGAGCCACCTGAGTCGTACTGGCCGATTCTGTTCCGGTCCACTCGATGTTCTGATCTTTGTCCAGGAGTCCGGCTTCGAACAGCTGGCCATACATGGATCGTCCCTGAACCACCAGCGTGCCAGCGCCCAGCAGAGCCACGTAGTACGGAATCTCCAGCGCTTCGAGCGATACGAACTGCGCGGCGACCATGAAGCCCACCAGAGCCGCGACGGTCATTCGTGCCGAGTCAGCGAACCAGGAGTCCTCTGAGTCTCTGAGACGCTTCAGAAGCAGCCAGCACCGCCAGATACAGAGTACATAAAAGCCCATGAACATCATGATGCCGGGTATCCCCAGCTCGACCGTCGTCTGAACCCACAGACTGTGCGCTTCTTTGCCTTTAGGCCATCCGAACTCATGAGAATGCAGAGGCCAGTGGTCGGGTCCGCAGCCCAGAATCGGGTTCCTCATCAGCAGGATGCCGCAGTGTTTCCACAGGTCCAGTCGACTCTGAGCCGACGCTTCACGAACACCGTTCTTCTTTTCAAAGGTCTCGAAGAAGCGGTCTCGCACCTGAGGCCCTGCAAGAATCAGAGCCATCAACAGACCGGCTCCAAAGATCGAATAGTGAACGAGCGACTTCTTGATGATGAAGAAGGAGATCACGGCAAAGATCACCGTCGCCAGCATGGCACCGCGGGAAAACGAAAACAGGATGGCGTGGCCCATGAAGGCCGCACAGCCTGCCAGCACAATCTTCTTCCAGTACGCTTCTTCGTTCAGAAACAGAAAGAACGCGACACCCAGTGCCGTCACAAGTCCGATGGCCGCCGAGTTATTGTCGACACCGCCGAAGCCGATGTGCCACAGATAGTTGTATCCGCTGAAGTACCACATGTTCATTTCGAACGCGACGTAACCTTCGCAGATCACGATGGTCCATGCGAGACTTCGCAGATCGCGCACGGTCTCGAGCGTGGTGATCCCCACCAGAAATGGCAGCAGAATCTTGGCCTGCTGTTCAACGTAGTACCATGCGTGCTGAGGACTGTCAGCCTGCAGCGCAAGGAACACGGACCAGACCCAGGATCCGGTAAACAGCAGTACAATGCCTCGCGCTGGACCAAGTTTCCAGTTGCCGCAACACCGAACGACCCAGTTGAGCAACATGGCTCCTGCGACGATCAGACTGAATCGTCCGCCCTGAATATGGCTGCTCCACAGGGAGTCCGGTCGAAGAATGGCCAGGGCGACATACGCAAGGAAGCCGTAGTACGGTCGAATAAACGACGTGCCGACTCCCAGCAATGTCAGAATCCATGTGAAGATAAGGCCCTTCATGTCGCGACCTGCCTTTCTGGTTCCTTCGCGGTCTGATCGGCAGCCAGAAATTCTTCCAGCGGCATCAGACACTGGTCCCAGGAATGATGCAGCTGCACGAATGCGGCCGCGGCCATTCCGATTTCCTGCTGCAACGATGAATCTTCAAACAGTCGGCTGATCTGGCGAACCCATTCTTCAACGCCGTCTGCTTTCAGCAGGTGAAGTCCCGGTTCCGCATGCAGCCCCTTCAACGGCGCTGGGGAACACACGACGGGTCGTCCGGCCGCCATGGCTTCCAGGACTTTGTTTTGAACTCCACGGGCAATCTGCAGCGGCACGACGACACACGACGAACTGTGAAGCCACGACCGAACATCCGGGACTAAACCAGTCACCTGAATGCCCGGTCGCTTTCCAAGAGCGATGACTTCTTCCGTCGGAGATTTGCCAACGATTCGAAACCGCGCGTCAGGATATTTCTGCAGGATGAGGGGCCAGACATGATCGGCAAACCACAGCACAGCATCGGCGTTCGGCTTGTAGTTCATCACGCCGACGAACGTGCAGGATTTCGGTGTCACCGGAGTTTGAGCACAGCCGGCAAAGTGGACGGCATCCACTCCGTTGCCAATCGCCTGAATTCGGTCGGTCGGGCAAAAGCTTCGGAACAGATCCTTTTCAGCATCGCTGACCACCAGCAGTCGTTCGCAGGACCTGGCCAGACGTTTTTCCAGGGAACGAAGCTGCCATGCTTCCGTTCGGTACACAAGATTCATCGGAAAGCGAGCGGCCGCGGAGTAATCGCGCCACTTCTGACTGTCGACATCAATCAGGTCGACCCAGCGACGAGCACCAGGATTGACGCATGGTTCTTCCAGATAACCAGCGACGCCCGAAGATGACGCGATGACCGCATCCCACGTTTGCTCATAGCGCCATTTCTTCACGATTTGTTCCAGCTCGGCATTATGGAACAACCCCGCGGTGATCGAACCTCCGGTCAGCATCGAAAGCAAACCTCGAACATATCGAGCTTTGCCGGCATGCGGAACAACGGCAAGCCGATTGGCCACACGATGCAGTTCCGACAGCTGCTGCTGACTGACGGGTTCATCGGCCAGACACGCCAGATCCACGTCCGCTCGCGACGCCAGGAACTTCAGCACGTTCCAGGTGCGAATGCGATCGCCTCGATCCGGCGGATAGGGAACTCGATGAGTCACATAGAGAACTCGCGGACGCATCTCAGTGAGCCCCCTCTTTGGCTGACGTTGCGGCAGCGATCTGCCCGCTCGTAATCACGCTCTGTTCCGACTCGGGTGAGCCAGGAGTACGGCCAAGATTTGTTCGCAGTCCTGGCGTACCAGCTTCATGCTGCAACAGCACTTCGCTCATCGTGCCCAGGCGAAACGAGCTGAGCATCCGGCTAAGCTTCGGAGCCATCGTCGACAGGTTCTGGTAATGTCGGAAACGTGATTTCAATGAAGCCTGAATGCGTGGCTGATCGACGTCCACTTCCCATGGATGCAGATAGACATTCAGCGGTCGGCCTTCGTGTCGAATCTGTCGCAGCAGATGCTGAGTCACGAACCAGGGAAACAGACGCAGGTAGCCACCGCCACCGACTGGAACCGTCATGCCAGTTACGGAACAGGTCATGCCCGGAAACTCCAGGATCGGTCCCGATGGTGTACTCAGTTCATGCGGAACTCGAGCCGATCCGGGAATGCCATAACGATCGTGTCGAATCGGATAAATGCTGGAATCCAGTTCGAAACCCTCCTGCACCAGAATCTCCAGCGCCCACAGCGACTGCTGAGTAATCGAGAAGCTCGGTGCGCGGTACAGTCGAACGGGTTCGCCGGTAATCGCCTGGAGAGTATCTCGTGCTTTGATCAGGTCGTCGCGGAACTTTCGAGGTCCCAGTTCATAGACCAGCTGATGCCAGTAACTGTGGCATCCGATCTCGTGACCTGCCGACTGAATTTCGCGAACCAGTCCCGGGTATCGTTCAGCAACCCAGCCAAGGATAAAGAACGTGCCGCGAGTGGAATGGCGGGCCGCAAGTTCCAGTATCTGCCGCGTACTGTTTTCGACGCGGCATTCATACTGGTCCCAGTCGTCCGGACGAATGACCGACGCGAACGCAGAGACATGAAAATAGTCTTCCACGTCGACTGTAAAAGCACCGTCAAGCTGAGCAGCAGTGGAGTTCATGGGACTTTGCGAAAATGTCGAGTCAGAACGTGGAAAAAGCGATGTGGCCTGGAGGCCGCTGACGACCTCGTTCGCACATCGCTCACCGTGTCATGAAGTGTGATCAGGCCTGAGTCATTCGCACGACTTCCTGCTGGTAGCCATAGGTTTCACGCTGGAAGTCCGAATCGGCTCCCACCATGATGGCTCCCAGAAGAGGTACATGCAGGCTTCGCAGTGATTCGCGAGCCTGGATCACGTAGGGCACTCGGCTGTAATCTTTGCGAGTCGACAGCATCACGATGTCCGCGTTCTGTGCCATCATGGATGGCTCAGCAACGAACAGCATCGGGCTTGTGTCAATAATCACGAAATCAAAGTGAGACTTAAGCTGCTGAATCAAAGCGCGTCCGCCGTCGACCGAAAGCAGCTGAAGAGTTCGCTGATCCACCTGGCCCGCACCAATGAAAGTCAGTCCCGGAGCCTGTGTCTGCTGACGAATCTCGTCCAGCGTCGATTCGCCTCGAATGAACTCACTCAAACCCGGTCCCTGACGGCCATCGACCATCAGGTGAGCCGACGGACGTCGCAGGTCACAGTCCACCAGCGCAACTCGCTTGCCCGTTCGAGCAAGACTGGCGGCCAGCTGGCAGGAAACGGTCGTCTTGCCTTCATTCGCTGAAGCACTTGTGACCAGAATTGACGCTGAACGAGAAGGATCGATGTGTCGCATCAGGAAAGTTCGAACCACATCCATCGATTCGGTGACCGCCCGAGTCCATTCATCGTAGTCGACCTTGCCAGCGAAGATTCCAAGCCCCAGCAGGCCACCCTTATCAGGAGACGGAATCGTTCCGACCAGTCGAAGACCTACTTCGCCGGAAACGTCGGTCGCCGATCCGACTCGATAAGAGAACCATTCAAACAGGGTGAAGCCGCATACGATGAAGCCGAAGGTAGCCATTCCGCCCACGAGAGCAAACTGAACTTTCTTCTTCATCTGAGGCTCTTCGGGAATGTTGGCTTCCTGAACCGTTGAGATTCGGTCCGGAGCATTCAATTCCACCTGTCGCTGATTCTTCTGGTCCAGCAACGTGTCGCGAAGCTTGATGTCCGCTTCGATCTTGCGCTTTTCGGATTCCAGTTCGATTGTGCGGGCGTTGAATTCCGCAAGACGCTGCTTCTGGAGTTCGATTTCAGACGTCAGCTGCTCCTGAGTTCGCTTGAGGGCATCCAGACGCGACAGCGGAGTGGCTCCCGGAACGGCCGGATTTCCGCCATTCACCAGAATTGACAGCTGCTGCTCCTGACGCTTCAGTGCCAGCAGGTCCGGATGATTTGGATTGCGGATTTGAGATTCAAACTGAGAAATCTTCAGCCGAATCATCAGCAGTTCTCGCTGCATGGCCTCGGCCGGATTGGCACCGACAGCAGGAGCCGCAGGTGCTGCCAGCCCCAGCAGTCCGTCAGCGTTCGCCTGATTCGGCTGCATGCCCAGCTGCTGGAGTGAAGCTCGAGCAGCTTCCTGGTAGCGAACCTGAGTATTCACTTCACGCAGTCGACCAGCCAGGTCATCCAGTTCGTCCTGAATCAGATTCTGCTGAATGATGGCAGTCTTCGGGTCGCCGGTCCCCAGGTTTTCAGCCAGCTTGTCGATACGAGCCTGAGCGGCTTCGACTTTTCGATTCACCTCATCAAACTGGTTTTCCAGCCGACGAAGCTCTTCGATCTTTTCGTTCTTCGTCATGTAGACCGTTTGATCGAGATACGAGTCCTTGATCGCATTCAGGATCAGAGCAAGATCCCGCGGATACTGACCTTCCATGCTGATGCGCATGAACTGAGGACTGATGTTCTCATCGTCCTTCAGCTTGGTCATGAGCCATTCGACCGGATACGTGACGCTTTTCAGAGTCGGACATTCGGCAACCTGTGGATTTCGCAGAGCCGCTGTCAGAACCTGACGGCTCATGAAATAGTTCACCTGGGACTTTCGATACGCCAGATAATCGTGTTCCTGCTGAACATCCTGAAAGACGAGTCGCGGATCACGCTCTTCGATCTTCATGATGACCGACGTTTCATACTGAGCCGGAATCAGTTCCCATAACGCGGCTGTGACCAGCAACGCAGCCGGAATGCCGATGGCCAATGCCGGAATCCAGCGACGACGCAGAGCCGTCAGGATTCCAATGGCCGTCAGTTCACGACCAAGTGGTGCAGACGTCGTCTTCATTGGCATGCCATCAGGTCGGCTGCTGATGCGAGGACTTCCTGCTGGTACAGAACGGGGATCCTGAGTCTGAACGGTCATTCCAATCTCCGGCGTCATCATGCGGTACAGAGAACTTCAACTCGTGTCTCTGAGGCTTCTGACCGTCTCGCGAAAACAATCTCAGCGCGAAGGTCATAGAGTGAAGCCTGCCGGAAACCTACGTCACAAAGTCAACGCAGGCGGTTCCAGGACTCAACAATTGACGCAGTCGTTCGACATTGACTGTTTCATAAAGTCATCCCGTTCAGTTTTGTCAGGTGGTGAGGGATGTTGCTACTCCGCAACAGGAGCTTCCGGCGTTCGTTTGTGACGGTCAGGACGATCGCGACGATTTCCGGATTTTTCGGCCTTTTCTTCAAATCTCCGTTGCCCCACGGCGATACTGCATTACAGTAGTAATACACTTATGCAAAAGCCTTCACTCACATTTTCCGTGCACCCTTCTTCCGGTGTCCCGATCTACCGACAACTGATCGATCAGGTGGAAGCCATGATCGCCGGCGGTCGGCTGGCACCGGGCGACACGCTACCCAGTGTTCGTGACATGGCTTCTGAACTTGGCATCAACATGATGACCGTTTCGAAAGCCTGGGCGAAGCTGGAAGCGACTGGGTTGCTGGAGCGATCCCGCGGCAAAGGAATGGTGGTCGCGGTTCCTCGGAACGCAGGAACCACCGCCGAACGACAGGCACAGCTAAAGCCGCTGACCGATCAGGCGGTGGTTCGAGGCCTCCAGCTGGGACTCACAGACTCACAGATTCAGGACGTCTTTACGTCTTCACTTCGGGAACATCGCCATGAATGAGCTGGTCGTTGATGTCAGTCATCTGCGCAAACAGTTTGGAACCAAGGTGGTGCTGGATGATGTGAACCTGAAGATTCCCCGTGGGCAGATCACGGGACTGCTCGGTCTGAACGGTGCCGGCAAGAGTACCCTGATCAAGTGCCTGCTGGGTTTGCTGCGTCCAACATCGGGAACAGCGACCGTGCTCGGGAAAGATGCATGGTACCTGGAGGATGATCAGAAGATGCGACTGGGCTACGTTCCTCAGGAAGTCAGCCTTTATCCGTGGATGACAGTTCGGCAGATCGTGAACTACGTCTCTGCGTTCTACTCGAACTGGGACAACCGCTGGTCCGATGAGTTGCTGCGGCGATGGGAGCTTCCGCTGTCGGATCGCTTTGGTCCTCTGTCTGTCGGACAAAAACAGAAACTCGCGCTCGTTATTGCGCTGGGTTATCGTCCCGAACTGCTGATTCTGGATGAACCCGTGGCCAGCCTGGACCCCGTTGCTCGCCGCTGGTTCCTCGAGTCCATTCTGGAAATGGCCTCCGACGAACAGCACACTGTGCTATTCTCGACACACATCACATCGGACCTGGAACGAGTCGCTTCCCACGTCGCTCTGATGAAGGAAGGACGCATTCTGTTACATGACGAACTGGATACTCTGAAAGATCAGGTCAAACGACTTCGCCTTGAAGCGACCAGTGACCTGCCCTCATCGTTCGCCGTGCGAGGCGCGCTGCGAACGGAAATCGAGGGTCGCAAAGCCGTGGTCACTGTGCCATCCGCCAGCACCGCGCTGCTCAGTGAACTCAAAGACCGGTGGTCCGCGCAGATCGCCGTCGAAGACCTGAACCTCGAAGAGATCTTCCTTGAGATGCACACAAAGGTGAAATGAGCGTTGCGCCCAAACACGCTCCCCTCCCAAACCCCGTTTGGGAGGGGTCGAACGAGCGCCAGCAAGTTCGGGGGAGGGCCCTGGTTTCAGCCTCCTCTGTTCTGCTGGCACAAAACCTCAAGTGAATTCACTCACAACACCAAGTCCGAGCTCCCGCCATGCGATACTGGACCGTTCTCAAAGCCATGATGACTCGCCCCTGGGTCTGGCTGATGCTGGGCATTGGGTCTTTTCAGGGCATCCTGCTCACAAACTCGCTCTGGAATCCTCAACTGGGGCGATACTCCGAAAGCTATCCGGCGCCGTCGATGCCCGATGACACCGTCGACAGCCTTCTGCAGTACATTCCTCTGATGCTGAATGGCAAGCTGGACACAGTGACCGGATTCAATACCACGAACATCCCCGAAGCCGGACTTGCAAGTCCCGGAGAGCCTGCGACCGAAGACGCTCTGAAGGTTCTGAAGAAGATGCCCAAGCTGGAGGCACTGATTCTGCGACCCGGAACCCAACTGACGCCTGAGGCGATCAGCGACATTTCCGAATTGAAACAACTCCGATCGCTGATCATCACGTCGAACTCACTGTCGAACGCCAAAGAGACGCACAGTTTTCCGAGCAGCCTTGCAGGGCTCCCACACCTTCAGGAACTCTATGCACTGGGATTCAACGGAGCCGCCTCGCGCGAACTCCCTGACATGTCTCAACTTCAAATCCTGGCGGCGGATGAAACCACCTTTCGCGGTGACTGGATTTCGATGCTGGGAACGAAGTGCCCAAAGCTGACGACGCTCATCTTGCAGACAACAGGCTCACTGACTCCAACTCCCGAGCAGGTCCAAACGCTCACGAGACATCCGACTCTCAATTCGGTTTATTTGACAAGCCTCAATCCGGAAATCGCCGAACAGCAGCTAAGCACATGGCGAGCCTTACTTCCCGGGGTGAACATCCAGCGAGGAACCTACTGGATGCGACGCGTTCAGGTCGCCGGATTCCTTTCACTGGTCGCCATGTTTATCTCCATGGTCTTCTGGGTGCAGGCTGGACTCATGATGTCGCTGCCACAATCCATGCTGATGCCGAATTACCGAACTCCGCATTTGTTCTGGCCGATTGTCGCGGTGGCGATCGTGATGGCATTCTACGTGATTGTCGCTGGCTTGTATGGCGTGAGCTTCCTGACGGCTTCGTTGATCGCTCTGCTGGCCACGACTACTGTTGCCAGCGGAATCCCCGGGCACGACCTCACCGAAACGCGTCGCCAGATCACTCGATGGATGCAGATGTTCGATGTCGTGGTTGTCCTTGGCATTGTTGGCATGTTCGTGCTTGCGCAGCCTGTGGCTGAACGCTTTCTCCTGGGGGATCATCGGTCGTTCGTTGGAATTTGTCTCGTGGTGAGCATTGCCAGCTTCGGCTGGAAGATTGTTCGCATGTCCGGTCTCAGCCGAATTGCTGCGGAATCCGGACTGAACGGAATTCCCGGCCTCGAAGTCAGCAACGTCAACAACTTCGGCCAGAATCTGAAGCCAGCGAACGTCGGCCGGCTCGGACGTCTGCAGTTACAGAGAACGGAACGTGGCCTGGATCAGCAGATCGCTGTGATGAACCGAAACGATCATGCGGCGATGTTGCGTGCAGTTCTGCCAGGCTCGGGGAATCGGTTACTGTCGATGTTCCTCGTGATGGCACTCCTGGTTTCCATTGCATTCATCGGCATTCGGGTAGCAGGCTTGAAACTCAGGATTGAACGAAGTCAGCTGACTCCGTTACTGATTCCCATGACCAGCTGGGCCGTGATCTTTCTAATGTCCATCACGTCGATCCAGTGGATTCTGCGCCGAGGTGTCATTGCCAGCGAATTCCTGAGACCGTTCAGCCGATCCAGTTTCTGGTGGTCACTTCGTATGGCTATCTTTCATGATCTGAAGTACCTCTTTGGACTCTTCTGGATCGCGTCATTCCTCGGCCCCGCCGCGATTGCGTCCCAGATGCCGACTGTGCTGACACTCTTACTGTCGCTTGCGGGTACGGCCGGTGCATTTGCGTGGATGCACGGCTGGCTCCTGCTGTGCGTCATCGGACGAAGACTTTGGCTACATGCCTCCATCGGCTGCTTCACCAGCACATTCGCCATTGTCCTTGGAGCACTTGCCCCGGGACTCTCCATCGGCCGCGAACAGAACATGATCGCTGCCATCAGCGTGGGTGTGATCGTTCTGCTTGCGGGATTCGGTCTGCAATGGCAGATCCAGAAGAAACTGGAGACGTGGGAACTGGCTTAGCAAGACAGCGGAACAGCGCAAGCCGTCCGGTGCCGCAAAACCGGAAGACTCGAACAGCTCGCGCCCTTCCGCTGCTTGTTACTCAGGTGAGCGGAATTGGCGACCCGGAGGAAATTCGCCAGGGACGTCCGGTGGTGTCGTGAATCTCCGTGACGGGATCGATCCCAAAGCGGTCGAAGATCGTCGCTGCAAGGTCCGCCGGAGTGACCGGGTTCGTTTCCGGAAACGCTCCGATTCGGTCGCTGGAGCCGTAGACCTGTCCTCCCTGAATTCCTCCGCCGGCCAGCAGGATCGAATAGCAGTCCGGCCAGTGATCTCGGCCTGCCGTCGCGTTAATCGTCGGTGTCCGACCAAACTCGCCGCATGCAACGACCAGCGTTGATTCCAGCAGTCCTCGCTCATGCAGATCTTCAATCAGTGCCGCGAGTGCTCGATCAGCCTGAGGCAAAAGATAGCGACGATGCTGAGTAAAATTGTCGGCGTGTGAATCCCAGTTTTGTCCCTGCTGGCGGAAGTCATTCACATTGACGAAGGGAACACCGGCTTCAACAAGTCTTCGAGCCAGCAAAAGATTCTGGCCTCGCAGGTCGCGTCCCGCAGCTCCGGCCGCCGCTCCATGCCCTGCCAGACTTTCCGGAGCCTTCAGGCCGTAACGCTCACGAAGGGATGCCGGTTCGTCCTGAAGTTCCACAGCCGTCTGAAGCTGGGTCGAAGAAAGCAGTTCGATGGCTCGCGTTCGCTGGTCCTGCAGTCGCAGCATGGCTCGTTCGGCAGCCAGCCGATGGTCCAGTGATTCCAGCAGAGCAGAACGGCGGTGAATGCGATCACCTGTCAGACCTTCCTGCTGGCGAAGCGCATCAACTTGATACCGAATCGTGGCCAGATCCGCGCTGACTTCAAATGGGTCAAACTGCTGCCCCAGGAATCCTCCACCCTGACACGGTGTCGTCACCACATTATGAATCAGCCACGGCAGCGCGACGTGACTGACATTGCCTTCGGCGACGGAAAGCTGCCGTGAAACGACCGCACCGTGAGACGGAAAGAACTGAGGAATCGCGGCAAACTCTTCCCGATCTCCCTGAGGTCCCTGGCGCCCGGTGAAAGTCTCGGTCGACGCGGAGTCATGCAGTCGATTGCTATGGTGCATGCTTCGAACGATGGCGCAGTGATGCATCACTCGAGCCATCTGCGGAAGGTGTTCAGAAATCTGGATGCCGGGAACCGACGTCGAGATTGGCTGGAACTCCCCTCTCACAGTACTGGGAGCCAGCGGCTTTGGATCCCACGAATCCAGATGACTCGGACCACCATAGTAGAACACAAAGATGCAGGAACGTAAGCCTCCGCGAGCCCTCTGGGGTTGTTCCTTAGCCGCCGTAACGGACTGAACAATCGCTCCAAGACTCAACCCCGCTATTCCACCAGCCACCTGTCCAAACATCGCGCGCCGGCTTTGGATTGCTCGATGATTCATCAGCAAACGGCGGGAAAAGTACGAGGCACTCATGGCGGGCTCCAAACCGGGGAGCATCACGATACGTCGTAAATCGTTTCGACACAAGTAGCTCGGTCATTCCATGACCGACAGCTCTTCAAGCCGCACAACGGCGAGTACTGTTCATGGCAGAGGCTGAGTCATGGAATGAC
>CAZIGZ010000016.1:0-59855 GCA_964538835.1 uncultured Chitinophaga sp.
GAACGAGCCGTTTTTCGACTGGAGAAAGACGGTCTGGTACTGACCGAGATTGCTCCTGGAATTGACGTGCAGCGTGACGTGCTGGAACAGATGGAGTTTCTGCCTATAGTTCGCGATGTCCGTGTGATGACGTTGCAATGAAACTCGTGTCATGAACACTCAGCGGGAAACCGAGGCAAGCGGCGGATGTCAGTCCGCTGATTCCGCGATTCTCTCCCTGCCCAACCGTGAGCCTGTTGAACAGGGCTGATGTCGATACGAATCAACAGGATGACGTGACCGTGAGAAACTCGAACTCCCGCCAGCAGATTCTTCAAAACATCCGAGCTGCTTTGCCTCAGTCGTCACCGCTTCCGGAAGTGCTGGAACCCGGCCGCTGGCAGACATTCCCAGACCCGGTCGCCAGGTTTGGTGAAGTCCTGGCGTCGGTAGGCGGACAGATGGTTCGCACAGCTACCGTCAAAGAAGCCTCGCAGCATTTGAACAGTCTGCCGATGTGGCACAGTGCGAAGGTACGATGCAGCGTCATTCCCGGCCTCGGCGACAGTTCGTTTGAACTGAATGAGATTGCCGATCCGCACCAGCTGGAGAATGTCGACTTCGCGGTGCTCCGAGGCCACCTGGCCGTGGCAGAAAACGGAGCAGTGTGGGTTCAGGACGATACTCTGAAGCATCGAGTCCTCTACTTTATTCCTCAGCACATGGCGCTGGTTGTTCCGGCTTCACGCATCGTGAACAACATGCACGAAGCGTATGCTCAGATTGAAGTCGGCCGCCATCGCTTCGCTGGGTTCATCTCCGGCCCCTCCAAAACCGCCGACATCGAACAATCCCTCGTCATCGGAGCCCACGGAGCCCGATCCCTGACTGTTTATCTGATCGATGACCTCCACGAAGCCGAAGGCGTCGAGTAACCATACCGCTCCTCCCCAAAGCTCTGACCGAAGGGGACGGTTGGATCGCGGATGCGGAAGGACCGTCAGGAATAGATCGCGATTGGGATTCCCCACTCGCCTCCCGGGGCTCTGCGTGGGTGCGAAGTTCGAGGAACAATCGCCGGGCATGGCCTGCCCGGCTCAGCCATCCATCAGGGGACGGAGCTGCTGGAGCAACTTTGGAATCTCTTCGAACGGTGATTCCTTTTCTTCATACTCCAATGCCACAAATCCTCGATATCCGGCGTCGCGAAGAATCTTCACGATGCGAGGAAAGTCTGCGGGCTGTTTCCTGCCTGCGACACTGACGGATGCCTTGATCTGTGCGTTCACGGCCCATGGAGCGATCTTCTCGAGGTCTCGATATGGATCGTCGGTCTGGAAGTTACCGCTGTCGAAGTTGACACCAAACCAGGGGGAAGAATCGACCTTCTGAATGATTTTCAGCATCTGCTCGGGCGTCGCCGTGATGCCGCCGTGATTTTCCAGGGCCAGGAAGACGCCCTTCGTTGCTGCATATTTCAGTGATTCATTGATGCCTGCCACGCACCGATCAATAGCGGCCTCTTCGGTATCGCCGGCCGGGACCTTGCCCGCGAAAATGCGAATGGCCGGCGCGCCCATGAGTGCGGCATAGTCGATCCACTCGCGGCATTCCTGCAGCTGCTTGTCACGAGCCTCGCCTTCGGGCAGACAAAAGTCGTTGCCGATGGCCGTGCCGGAGATCGTGATTCCAAGTCGATGAGTCATCGCTCGCAGCGACAGCAAATACTCCGTCGTCACATCCCTGGGAAAGTAATAGCCCGTCAGCTCCGTCGCGCCGAGTTTCTGTTCAGCGCAGTACTCGATGAACTTCTCAAGATTCATTTCGGCCGTGGCAATCTGCTCGGGAGTTCCTCGTCGAGCCATGCGGCTGTTGAAGGAATAGCCTGCGAGGCTGAGTCGCAGGAAGGAACGGGCGGGTCGCCTGGGCGGATCTGCAGGCACGGAGACTGGGGAAGCAGCCAGCGTTGAAGAGAAGCCGGAGTTCGTCAGTCCGGAGCATGTGGCGAAGGCAGCCAGAGATGTCAGAGCACCACGACGAGTCAGCATGAGGAAGTTCCTTCCGGCGAACTGAGATGGAAGAACAGCATCGCCGAAAGGGTCTTTTGCCAAACGCACCAGAGGACCACGATCAGGTCGAGCTGTCTGATTCTTCTTCACGTCGATTAGCGGCGAACAGTTCGTTCTGGACTGGAATCAGGCAGTCCAGGATCGAGCGCAGGACTTCCGCCGGTGAACCGTTCGCATCCACTTCGTGAATGATGGACGAATCGTACTGTTCCAGCACGGGGGCTGTCACTTCCCGGTAGACTCGAAAACGATGACGAATCACATCTTCGTTTGCGTCATCGATGCGGTTCTCCCGAATTGCGCGGCGACGAATTCTGTGAATCATGTCCTCTTCGTCGGTGCATTTCAGATAGATCACCTTCCGAATGTCCAGGTACTCTTTCACCATCTCGACCTGAGTCACGTTGCGGGGCATGCCGTCCAGGATCAGCAGGTCTTCGCGAGGCTTGAATCTGGACAAGGCGATGTACGCCTCTACCGCCTTGCGCCAGATCTTGATGGTCAGCTGGTCCGGAACCAGTTCGCCACGGGAAATGTGCTTGTACACTTCGCGGCCGTGGTCTGATCCGATGTCGATGGAACGAAACACGTCGCCAACGGACAGATGAAAGAAGCCCGGAATATGGGCCAGAATGCCGCCCTGAGTCCCTTTGCCGACACCCGGAGGTCCGAAAAGAGGAACGCACAAATAACGTGGTGTCATGCGAAGATCCCGTTTCAGCAGGATTGAAACCGGTGAAAAAGTTCCGTCAGCAGTATCGGCTGACAAACCGGAGTATGACACGACAGAGATGCACAGACCAGCGCTCAGAACGAGTTCCGGACGGCCAGAACCCGGTTCTCAGTCACGCAAATCGGCGAAATTCGCTGTTTGGCGGGTGTTCACGGCACCTTGCAATCGATTCCAATCATTCGATCGCTGCGACCGGACCGCCGTGACCGTGTGAAGTCGTTGAACGTCTGACAGAAATTCGGAAGTTGTCAGCGTCATGTGGCTGCCTTAGACTGTGACATGTCGGAAAGGCTCAATTGCCGCAGTTTTGGTCGGTCACCCGGTCGATATGCAGCGTGTCGCAGCAAACGATCACGGGAGTTCTGTTGATTCCTGCGGAGTTTGCGGCTTCCTCGGGCAGAACAAACTTCTCGTTCCTTTGCTCGTGCAGCCTTTCAGTATCCACGTATTCGTCTGAAGTTTGAAAGTCATGGCGTCCATGAAACACGTTCTTTCGGCTCTGGTCATGAACCAGCCCGGCGTTCTTGCTCACATCTCCGGAATGCTTGCGTCTCGAGCCTTCAACATTGACAGCCTGGCGGTGGGCGCGACTGAGAATCCGGAGTTCTCCCGGATCACTTTCGTGGTCAACGGCAACGAGAAGACTCTGGACCAGGTCCGAAAGCAGCTGGCCAAGATCATCACCGTCGTCAAGGTTCAGGATTTTTCCGGCCAGGACTTTGTGGAACGTGACCTGATGCTGATCAAGGTCAGCACGGAGAACGGACGACGCGGTGAAATTCGTGAGCTGGTGGATATCTTCCGTGGTCGCATTGTCGACGTCGGAGCGTCTCACGTCATGATTGAAATCTCCGGACGAGAAAACAAAATCGAAGCGTTCATCGAACGTATGCGTGAATTCGGTATCCTCGAGATGGTCCGAACCGGTCGAATCGCAATGCTGCGTGACCGAACCATCACCGACGAAATCGGCGCAGAAGAATCTTCGGAATCCGTTTCAGCAAAGTAGGTCCCATGAATCAGCTTCTTGCGGATTACATCCAGCAGCAGACTCGACGTTACTTTTTCGGTCGAACGGCCGCCGGACTCGGAACAGCGGCGCTCGCGTCTCTGATGAATCCGCAACTGCTGGCGGGTGAAGCAGCAGCTGATGCTCCGGCATTGTCAGCCCTGCATCATGCTCCTACGGCGAAGCGAGTCATCTGGCTGTTCATGGCGGATGCTCCTTCGCAGCTGGACCTGTATGACTATAAGCCGAAGCTGGAAGACTTCTTCGACAAGGACCTGCCGGAGAGCGTTCGTAACGGGCAGCGTATCACAACGATGACGTCCGGGCAGAGTCGTCTGCCATGTGCTCCGTCGGTCTTCAAGTTCGCTCAGCACGGGGAACATCGTGCGTGGATCAGCGAGCTTCTGCCGAATATCGCGTCGATCGTGAATGACATCTGCATCGTCAAGACAGTTCACACCGAAGCGATCAATCACGACCCGGCGATCACATATATTCAGACCGGCAGTCAGATTCCGGGACGCCCAAGCATGGGAGCCTGGATCTCCTATGGTCTGGGAAGCCCGAACAAAGACCTGCCCGCGTTCGTCGTTCTGCATTCACGCATTCCAGGCGGCGCGCAGACTCAGGCGCTGTTCTCCCGCCTGTGGGGCAGCGGATTCCTGTCGACTCGCCATGCGGGCGTGGCTTTGCGATCCGTCGGCGATCCAGTGCTTTATCTGTCGAATCCAAGCGGTGTCGACAGTGCAACTCGCCGCCGTATGCTCGACGGGCTGGCGGAACTGAACCAGGATCGGCTGAACACGGTCGGTGACCCGGAAATCGCATCTCGCATTTCTCAGTACGAGATGGCGTTCCGGATGCAGACATCTGTGCCGGATCTGACCGACATTTCCGACGAACCCCAAAGCGTTCTGGACATGTACGGTCCGGAAGTCAAAGAACCAGGGACGTATGCTTACAACTGTCTGCTGGCTCGCCGCCTGGCAGAACGAGGAGTTCCGTTTACTCAGGTGTTCCTGCGAGGATGGGACCATCATGGCGGGCTACCCGGCGCGATTCGTCAGCTGGCTCCCGCAACCGACCGACCAAGTGCCGCGCTGATTCGTGACCTGAAGCAGCGAGGAATGCTGGACGATACTCTCGTGATCTGGGGCGGTGAGTTCGGACGAACAGTCTACAGTCAGGGAACTCTGACAAAGGACAATTACGGCCGAGACCATCATCCTCGTAACTTCACAATGTGGCTGGCCGGCGGCGGAATCAAAGGTGGTCAGGTCTACGGCGAAACCGACGACTTCAGTTACAACATCGTCGACAAGCCTGTCCATATTCACGATCTGAACGCCACGATCCTGCATACTCTGGGCGTCAATCACGAACGTCTGACGTACCGATTCCAGGGACGTGATTTCCGACTGACCGACATTCACGGCAATATCGTGCGAGACATCCTGAAGAGCTAGAGGAACGGAACTAGCGGAACGGCGCAAGCCGTCCGGTGAAGCTATTTCGTGCGCGAAACATCTTCCACGATCAAGGCCTCGTCTGCGCGGGCGAGGCTTCGCTGGAGGCGGATGACCAGCCCTGCTTCTTCGTAGACCCAGAGTTCTCGCATGAATCGTGATGAGGAAATGCGAGACACCTGGCGGGGCTTTCCGAAGGTCTGCTGCACCTGTTCCCCTGTCATGCCTTTGACCACGCGTCCTTCGCGAATGGCCAGCTGAACATCGTCCTGTGGAAGCATCTCAATGTCGCGCGTTGTCATCCATGTGCCCTTCAGGCGTTCCCAGCCGAGCGCTTTAAGTCGTTCGGCAATTACCATCACATCATCCGGAGATTCCTTCTCGGCCTGAGCCCAGGCTTTTTTGAGCAGCTCGATGCCACTGGTTCGCGAATCAGCACTGCTCCATTGTTCTGCCACAAAGAGATATTCATCGGCCGTTCGAAGAATGCCGGCCAGTGTCGACGTTCCAAATCGCTTCTCCTGCGCTTTCAGCCAGCGCTGGATCAGATCAGACGCTTCTCCTTTGCGATCCAGTTCCTGAAGCAGAATGACAGCTTCGATCAGGTCCTGGCGGCTGAGCTGGTCACTTCTCGAAAGGTGCCATTCAACTTCCCTGGAGACCAGTTGCTGGGCGACCGTCTTCTCATCAGGAAACTCAAACTGGATTTGCTTTGCCAGTTCGACACCATTGCTTCCGTCAGGCTTCAATGAGGCCTGAAGCTGCCGGGTTCGAAGTCGAGCATACGCGAGTCGGTGGAAGCCGAAGCGATCGTTATCTCCGGCTCGCAGGTAGGCATTTATGGCATTGGCGGGAAACGCTTCCACCACCATCCTGCCGGGCGGTGGAATGGCACGATCCCAGTTCGGCAGAGTCTTCAGCAGGGTCAGCGCGGCGTCAAAGTCTGGCGTCGGCGATTTCGCTTCAAGGTAAACCAGAGCGAACCGAATCTCCTGCTGAACGCTCTCGTTCACGTCCAATGATTTTGCCTGATCCAGCAGAGCGGTCAGTTCCGCGGGATTGGACAGTGACTTCCGCAGCAGCAGCCCGATGGCACGCGTTCGAATCTCCGTGATCTGAAGCGTCAGGTTGTTATCCTTGTAGAATTCCGCGTCCGGCACGTATTCAGCAGCCAGGCTCAGCAGTCGCTGAGGATCCTTGTCGCCAACTTCGTTCGATTGATCAGTCAGTGCTTCAAGATCTGTTCCGCGAACCAGAATGCGGCTCACAATAAAGGCGGTCCGAGTTCCTTCAGGAGCCAGGTGCCCGCTGACTTCAACACGCTGCCACTTTTCAATGCGTTCCGGGAGCTTCAATGTCGCGGGAAGACGAAAGATCATGTCGACGTTGGAAAGGCGGAACGCTTCCCCGGCTCGACTCTCAAAGCGTCCGTCCAGCTGGAAACGTTTTTGCTCCTGAGCCAGCTTAGGCCACGCATCCTTCTTCTGGACAAAGTCCGGAATTGAAGTGACCTGAGCCGATCCATCGGAGCTCAGCGGAAAGATGACCACCACAACGACAGCCACATGCAGGAGCATTCTGAGCAGCGTTCTCATTTTGCGTCCTCATTCTGTTCAGGCTCAGGCTCTGGCTTCTGGGCCGCGTCAGTTCTCATGTATTCGTGCTGGCGTTTCAGGATCTCGATGGTTTCGGGAATTTGTTTGGGATCATGGCCCAGTTCAGCAGCAAGAAGTTCGGATGTCAGCAGAGTCACACTTCGACCATCCAGATTGATCAGCCACTCGCCCGTTCCGGACGTATCGAGCGAAGCGTCACGCACTGAAGCGACGAACAACATACTGTCCTGCCCGATCTGTTCGAACAGCCCGCGCAGGAGTTGGGAATCGACCTGAATTCGAATGCGCCCGGATGGCGTCAGCAACGGGGCGTTCACAATCAGAATCTGGTCGTTTTCCGGCGATCGAATCAGCGGTGATTCAAAGACGCAGCAGATTCCTTTCAGGCGCCCGAGGACTTCCTTCAGATCATCGACATCCTTCACTTTTGCCGGAGTCACATCCGAAAGCACACTGATGGGGTCCGATGCAGACAGTCCGACCTGTTCCACAGCCTGCGTCTGTCGAAGAAGGGATTTTGCATCGCGTGCGTCTGCGTCATCCCGCGACAGCAGCGTGGCGGCATCGACGGCTTTTCTGATGGCTGTCGTGAGACTGCTGCGATCACCTTCCTCGATGGCCTTTTTGACGACATCCATTTCTCGACGCCAGGTTCGTCGAGCCTCGTCGAGGGTTCGCTGGTGAACCATCCACCATGCAGTGAAGGCCACCAGGACAATACTGGCGACCGCAAGAAGTCGGACCGGGGTGAACGTGCGTCGAAGGCGAACAGCCAGCGGCGGCCTGGGCGGCAGACGGATCACGTCTTCATCGGGAAGTACTTCGTCCAGTGCTTTGCCGACGTCAGGACGAGCGTCAGGCTTTCCGGATTTCTGCGGCGTAGACTCTGGTGGACCACTGGAACGACCAGGGCTGGCCACTTCTTCATCTTGCGGCACGGTCGACGGGACCGCTACTGCTCGCTTTGAGGACGGTGCTTCTTTCGGCACAGGCTTCCGTACTTTGGGGTACGGATCGACCGGCAGGACAAAGATCGACGCGGTGCATTCACTGCACTCTGCGATCTGGTAACTTTTGCGTCGAATCCCAGCTACGCGATGACCGCATTCGCAGACGACTTCAAACGGGATCGGCACATCAGCCGTCGGCTTGCCGAGCAGCTTTGCCTTCACATCCGCCAGTCGCTCAAACAGTCCGCTCATGGGTTACACGCCACTCGCACTGAGTTGCCACGACCTTTGGCGCCGCCTGCAAAGGCCACCGCGGAACATTCGCAAAGCGAACGGGCCGCAGGCGAGACGAAACACCCGCAGAAAACCGGGGAACAGGCTGATTCAGATTTCATCAGGGCGATTTGCAGGATGTCGCAACAAAAGTGGGCCCAACAGGACTCGAACCTGTGACCTTTCGGATGTGAACCGAACGCTCTAACCAACTGAGCCATGGGCCCCTGCTGCGGGAAGAATATCGTCAACCTGTGGACACGGCAACGGACCACCTTCCAAAAGCCAACTCTCGGACTGCTTTGAGTCGGCGGAGTTGTGGATTTGTTTGGAAATATCGATCGTTGCTCTCTGTTGTGGCTGCCGAGTCGGATCAGTACCATTGGTATGCCTTGCAGGCGACAGCCACAAGTTGACAAGATTTGGTCGACCGATGAAGCAAGGCCTGGCGTCGGAACCGCTGCGACAGTCGTTCAAGACACTCCCGTTTCGAGGTGGAATAATGCTGAATCTGACTGGCAAAGGGCAGGCTCATACCTGCGACGGAACGACTCGCCGTGATTTTCTTCAGGTCGGGTCGCTCGGCGTGGCCGGTCTTTCGCTCGCAGATTACCTGCAGGCCAAAGAACAGGGGCACGTGGCGGACGGTAATGAGGAACGATCCTGCATCATGATCTTCAACCTGGGTGCTCCCAGCCAGCTTGATACCTTTGATATGAAGCCGGAAGCTCCTGCGGAAGTTCGAGGTCCCTTTAAGCCGATCTCAACCAGCTGCGGGCAGTACCAGATTTCTGAAATCCTGCCTCGCATCGCACAGATTTCTCAACACGTCGCACTGGTTCGCAGCTGTCACCACACCGGGGCTGCTGTTCATGATGCAGGCTGGCAGATGATGCAGACCGGTCGCCAGTTTCAGGGCGGCGTCAATTCACCGCACGCGGGCTCTGTCGTCAGCTTTCTGAAAGGTCGTCGGTCCGATCTGCCTCCGTTTGTTGTTCTGCCGGAAACGATGGGACGCGGTGGCGGCAATCTCCCGAACGGCCAGGCAGGCGGGTTCCTCGGAAAGGCGCATGATCCATTCGCCCTGATGGCAGATCCTTCGCGACCGGACTTCAAGGTGCCGGACCTTCTGCCACCGGAAACTCTTGGAGAAGTTCGACTGTCACGCCGTCGCCGACTGCGCGATATTGTGGATTCCACTGTCAGGGACTTTGAATCCACAGAGAACGCAAGCATGATGGGACGCAACTTTGAAGCAGCCTACCGCCTGATGTCCAGTACTCAGGCCCGTGAGGCGTTCGACCTGACGAAGGAGCCTCAGTCGGTTCGCGAACGCTATGGCATGAATCGCTTTGGTCAATGCTGTTTGCTGTCTCGTCGGCTGGTTGAAGCCGGAGTTCGCTTCGTCACCATCAACACGTTCCTGACGGTCTTCGATGAAATCACCTGGGACATTCACGGGTCGAAGCCATTCACCTCGATTGAAGGCATGCGCGACATCGTGGCTCCGATGTACGATCAGGGATATTCCGCCTTGATCGAAGATCTTCATCAGCGCGGACTGTTAAAGAACACGATGGTCTGCAACCTGGCGGAATTCGGGCGAACTCCAAAAGTCAATCCGGCTGGAGGCCGCGACCATTGGCCTCAGTGCTTCACCGTTGGCTTTGCCGGCGGCGGCGTCAAGGGCGGACAAACGGTCGGAGCAAGTGACCCGATTGGTGGTGTACCGGCTGATCGACCGGTTCAGCCGGGTGATGTGATCGCCACGATTTTCCACAGCCTGGGACTCAAGCTGGATTCTCATCTTCCGGGCCCCGCAGGACGTCCGTTTCCGCTCGTCGACTTTGGATATCGCGAAATTCACGAGCTTTTTGCGTGAACAAAGAACAACCCGAGGAAAAATCAGGTTCGGAGTGGGACGAATTTTGCCCAGGAACGGTACGACTTTGACGAACCGTCCCCCAGATTCTTGTCGTCGTGTGACTCAGGTTTCCTGCGGGATCTGGTATTTTCCGACGGATCACTTCACACTGGATGCAGATCTCCATCGCGAAGCACTCGAACGACTGCCAGCTGGGAAGTGAATCTGAGACTTCCGGCCTTCGCGGCATGACTGTTCGGGGCGGAACTTTCAGGATTCGTTTCTTTGACCAACCTGTACTGCGCTGCTTGTAATCAGCTGTTTGCGGCAGATCTGCCTTGCTGCCCGCGATGTGGAGCGACGTTGTCAAATTCCGATGATACATGGCGACGCGAAACCACGATGCTGCCTGACGGCGCGGAGCCTGGTCCGGCAACGACGGAAGTGGAACTCGATCAGTTGCTGCTGCCCGGCCAGACCCTCGACATCTATCAATGCCAGAAAATGCTGGGACGCGGCGGAATGGGCGTGGTCTATCTGGCGCGAAACACCAGTCTGCAGCGTTTGTGTGCCTTGAAACTTCTGTCACCTCGCAAGGCATCCAGGGATTTCGATTACGTCAAACGCTTCGAAAATGAAGGCCGTGCCGCAGCAGCGCTGGTTCATCCGAATGTTGTGACGACTCATGCGATTGGCCGGGTGGACGAGTTTCATTTTCTTGAGATGGAATATGTGTCCGGCGGGTCACTTCAAACCGAAATTGATCTCGAAGGTGCAATTGGACCGATTCGATCCACGTCCATGGCCGTCGGAATTGCGAACGGCCTTTCGATGGCACATCGCCTTGGGATTGTGCACCGGGACCTGAAGCCAGATAACGTGCTGGTAACTCCGGGCGGTGTTCCAAAGATCGTAGACTTCGGACTGGCGAAGCGAGTGATGGGGGATGATCTGCCAAGTTCCAATTTGGCCGGCACTCCCTACTTTATGGCTCCGGAACTGTTTGAAGGCGATGCTGCAAGCCCTGCAAGCGACGTGTATGCACTGGGAGTCTGCTACTACCTGATGCTCACCGGGAAGTTTCCGTTCGAAGGCGACTCCGTCAACTCGCTGATGAAGGCAATACTGACGGCGGAATACACAAGCGTTCGTCGCATCAACGAAGAGATCCCGCTGGATGTGGCGGAATGTGTTTCCATGCTGCTGAACCGCGATCCTCGTCAAAGGCCAAAGGATGCGGCCGCCGCATCTCAACTGTTGCAGGCGGTTCTGGGATCGGCGAGGGACCTGGACAACCTGATTTACGATGCGTTCAACGGGCTGCCGAACATCGATTGGGAGTCCGATGAAGACGGCGGCTTCAAGGTTCACCTGAAACTTCGCGACGAACGTGCCCAGACCGTGTTCATCGAAAACAGTGAACATGCGGCGGGCGACCGGCTGCTCATGATCTACAGCATTTGTTGCGAAGCCAACCCGTCATTCTATGAGGAAGCGCTGCGGCTGAACGCGGTTGTCCATCACGGCGGCATCTCCATTCGAGACATCGCCGGGCGTCCTTACTTCGTCATGATCGACACGTATCTTCGTGCCACCGTTTCCGGCGAAGACATCCGCCGCAGTGCGATTGAGCTTGGCATGCGAGCCGACTCAATCGAACTGCGACTGACCGGTCGCGACGTTAATTGAAGCGACCTGTGCCCATTCAGAGCCTGCACTGTTTCACAGGACCTTCTGAATTCGCTCCAGTGCTTCTTCCACGTTGGCTCGACTGTTGAATGCACTCAGTCGGAAGTAGCCTTCACCGGCGGCGCCGAAGCCGCTTCCGGGAGTCCCCACAACGTTGGCCTTGCTCAGGAGCAGGTCGAAGAACTCCCAGCTTCCCAGATTGTTCGGAGTCTTGATCCAGACGTACGGAGCATTCACGCCACCGAAGACTCGAATGCCAACTCGACTCAGACCTTCACGCAGCAGTCGAGCATTCGTCATGTAGAAGTCGATCAGCCCGCGCATTTCCGCTTTGCCCTGATCCGTGTAAGCCGCCGCCGCGCCTTTCTGGACGACGTAGGATGCGCCGTTGAACTTGGTGGACTGACGGCGGTTCCAGAGCTGGTGGATCGAAACACTGTTGCCGTTCGGTCCGGTCCCCATCAGTTGTTTTGGAACGACTGTCAGACCGCAGCGAACACCCGTAAAGCCGATGCTCTTGCTGAAGCTGCGAAATTCGATCGCGACATCTTTGGCTCCAGGGATTTCAAAGATGCTGTGAGGAATCGAAGGATCGGAGATAAACGCTTCGTAAGCCGCATCGAACAGAATCAGCGACTTGTTCTGACGAGCATACTCGACCCAGCGAGTCAGAGTTTCGCGGCTGGCGACGGTGCCTGTCGGGTTGTTCGGATAACACAGATAGATCATGTCGACTCGCTCTGTCGGCAGATCCGGAACGAAGCCATTGGCCTCATTGCCAACGAGGTAGACGAGTCCCCCGAATCGTCCGGACTCATCCGCCGGTCCGGTATGCCCGGCCATCACATTCGTGTCGACGTAGACTGGATACACGGGATCGGAAATCGCAATGCGGTTGTCACTGCCGAAGATGTCCAGAATATTTCCGGTGTCACACTTCGACCCGTCGGAAATGAAGATTTCGTCTGCAGAAACATCGACACCGCGCGACTGAAAATCGTGCTGGGCCACAGCTTCACGCAGAAACGCATAGCCCTGTTCCGGGCCGTATCCCTTGAAGGAATCGCGTTTTGCCATCTCATCAACCGCGGCATGCATTGCCGAAACGATGGCCGGAGTCAGCGGTTCGGTGACGTCGCCGATTCCAAGTCGGATGATCTTTGCCGAGGGATTCGCCTGAGCAAACGCGGTCACACGTCGGCCGATCTCCGGAAAAAGGTAGCCTGCCTTCAGCTTGAGATAATGCTGGTTGATCTGAACCATGATTCCACTGCAGTTTCAAAAAGGACGAAGAAGCGGTATTCAGCGCGGGTCAATGCGCCGAATACCGACTGAGTTTTCATTGCGAAACCGCGAAGGATATCGTCACAGCCGAGATCGTCAAAGAAGCGCGATCCAGAGAGCAAAATCTTCCAGCAGGCGAGCGTTTGGGCGTCCGCCCTCCGTGTCAGAGCACGCCCTCATTCCTTAATCATAATCCCCGCCGCTCTTCGTCTGACAGAAAATGGGTGACAAAAAAACGTCAACCACAACCAAGCCCCCTGCGGCGAGCGGCCCTCGCGTCAACCGGTCGGTCCACCACAATGCAGCTTCAATCCCAAATCGAATACCGGGAAGCTAACGCATCCCGCTCGCCAAACCACCAAACACTAACCAGGAACCGCTACGCAGCGTTCCCGTCCGGCTTCACGGCGGCGGAACGCAGGTTTGACAACGAACAGCCGAAACAGAATCGCCCGCGCCCTGCCCTTCGGCGAGCGGCTGGGCGTCAGCTGATGAACGGTGGATGGCACCATGTGTTCGTAATCGTTGCACTGGATGGCACCGTCGTTTGGTCACTTGAATCGACGACACGGGACATTTTCTGTCGCCGCTTCACGGCTTTGGGACCGTTTGTGGATTAGGATTAAGTCTAAGATGAGGATTAAGAGCGGAGTGTTTGTTCGAGTCGGAGGTGGATCAGGGGATTGACATCCGCGGTGTCGTGGAGGTTTGGGGTGTGACGGGAGCGATTGAGGACAATCGCTCTGCAATGGTAGGTGTCTTTTGAGGGGGCGAATGCAAAAAGCCCGCCGAGAAAGGCGGGCTTTGGAGGGTTGTTCGAAATGGTTCGCGTCAGTTTGTGACGGTAGCGGATTCTTCGCCGATGAGAGGCTCGGTGATGGATTCACTGGCGACTCGGAGGCGAAGATGCTGATTGCCGGCTCGCAGGCACTTTCCGGAAATCGTGAATGTGGCGGTTGCGCCAGGTCCGATTTCTGGCAGTGACCGGAAGACCATCACGCCGTTTTCCGCGATGTATTCTGATGGACCTTCGGCACCGATCAGTTCAAACCCGGCAGGAAGTTCGCAGGACAGACCGACAGCACTGGCTGCTCGGCTTCCCGTATTGGCGACGGTCACGGTCCATTCGACTTCTTCGCCGGTCTTCAGAGTCGGCTGACTGGCTGCGATCTTCAGATCCAGGGCCGCAGTGCCTTCGATTTCAGTGAGAGTTTCGCACATCGTGACCTGGCCATGTTCAGAAATCACACCGGCCTGGTGGAGAGCTTCGCCGGTCTTTGTGGCCTTCAGAGTCAGCTGGAATTCGCTGGTTTCTTCTGGCTGCAGATTCCCCACGAACCACTCGATGGAATGATCCGCTTTGGCATACTTACCGCCTCGATTGGCAGAGACGAATTCGAACCCTTCAGGAATGCGGTACTTGGCTCGAACGTTAGCCGACTGAACGATGCCCGCATTAGACACCGTCAGCTTGTAGTCTGCCGTTCGACCGGACATCTGTTCGTCTGGTCCCGCGATCGCGATCTGAAGCTGAGGTTCAGCGACTTCCACGGACGTCATGCTTTCGTCAGTCAGCCCGCCTTCTGCCACGGCTCGAACTGCAAGTTCCTGTTCGCCGCCCTTCACCGCGGTCAGATTCAGTTTGGCCTGCCGCGATTCTCCGGGATTGAGTGTGCCGATATCGATTGTCAGGAGGCTGCCGGAGCGATGCTCAAGACCTTCCGGAATCGCCGCCTGAATCACCACGTTGCTGGCGATGCCGGTTCCCGGATTGCTGACTCGAATGGAATACGCTGCCTGCTGTCCGACTTCGACTTTGTCCGGTCCGGCGACGGCGACGCCGATCATTGGCTCCTGTACGCTGAAGGAGGCCGATGAGCTTCCGGTGAGTCGCACGAAGGCATCCAGACGGACGTCGCCTCGCTGCCGAGGAACCATCTTGAGTTTCACGGTGCGAGTTTCGCCCGGCTTCAGTTCTCCGAAAGTCCAGGTAGGAACTTCCGTGCCGGTCATTGGTTCCGGAGACGCTTCAAGGACTTCTACTTCCGAAGGAATGACGGCTTCGGTCATCACGCTTCGAATGACTGACTTGCTGTTATTCTGAACCAGCAGGTCGACATCGCATTCCTGACCGACGTTGAATTCGCCGTGACGCACCCACTGCACAGAGACTCCTGGAGACTGTGGGCCGGAATCAACAACCGATGCTGTTGCCGATGACTTGCTCGCACTGCCAGGGAGGACTCGGCTGGAACTGACCGGCATTGTCACGTTGGCTCGAGGAGCAGTGCTGGCTGGCTTGGTTGACGTCGCAGTCGTCGCGGTTGTCGCGGCCGGCTTTTTCTTGTCGGTCTTTTCAGCCAGAACTGCTTTTTCGAAGTCGCTCAGATCACTGGCCGCTTCCGGGGCCGGATGTTTTCGATACGAATTGAAGGGATTCTCCTCTGAGGCTGCTGCGTCGTCCGATCCCTTGCGAATCTGAGTGACCGTGCCCTTCTTTTCTTTCTCAGAATGGACTTCGAATGCGGCCTGCCGAATTTCTGCGGTGGCCGATCCTGGTTTTGCAGAACGAGCCGGAGCGGCTGGTTTGGGGGCAACGGATTCCGTTGCTGAGGCTTTTGGAGCGGCTTTCGGAGTCGCGGCAGAAGCTGATTTTGCAGCGGGGGCTTCTGGTTTGTCGGACGCCCAGCTGAAGTCCTGCTCAGATTCCGCAGCGGACGTTGCGTCCGGACTTGCTGACTTGGCCTTTGCGGCCGGCTTTGTCGAAGCGGAGCCTGACTTCGCGGTCGCACTGGATTCGGAGGCCGCTCGTTCTCGCATACGAACCTGCTTTGCCGGTGCCTGTGCAGATGCAGACGCAGGGACTGCTTCTTCACTTTCTGTGACCGTGGCCGTTTCCTCCGCGGCTTTTGCAGAGAAATACTCCGTTGACTTTGAAGCCGGTCGGGCCGACTTCGAAGATCGTGCCGTCTGTCGATCCCATTCAGCAAACGGATTTCCGTCCTGAGCCGCCGCAGGGGCCGCTCCTAGCGCCATCAGGAAGAGTGCTTTCAGGTACGACCGTCGAATAGGCATAGGGACCTCCGGAACGTCAGGAATCGCAACGCAGTTGCAGCGCAACTCGTCCGCTTGAACGCTGCACAGGAATTCATCGATCGTTCTGACTGTGAGGCTTGAATCGATTTGTCAGACGAAATCGATTGCGCGATTCGTGACGGTATTTCCTCGCCTGAGCACGATCCAGACAGGTCGCCAGCGGCAGTTTTGGCGGAACTGCAGAAGACTCTGCCTTTTCTGCGATGGTTGAGACAGGACGGCCGATTACCAAAATTGAGAGCTAATGGATTGCGAGTTTTCCCTGCAAACCTCTACACTGCTGGTCCCCAATGGCGAGCGATCGCCTTTTGGAAGACAGCAGCATGAACCATCCAGCCTGAACCCTCCTCCATTTTCCCACCCACCATTTGCAAACCTCGTTTCTTAAGGAGTCGAGTATGCTGGTCATCCCAGGTCGCTATGGCAAAGACACGTGTGACGGATATTCTCGCCGAGCCGTGTTGCGAGTGGGCAGTTCGGCGCTTGCGGGACTGAGTACGGCGACGCTGCTTGAAAAAGCCGCTGGAGCCGGAGAAGTGACCGACGAAGAAGCTCGCTACGGAGGCAAAGGTTTTGGTGCGGCGAAGAGCGTGATCCTGCTGTACCTCCAGGGCGGACCAAGCCATCTGGATCTATGGGACCCGAAGTCCAACGTTCCGGACAACGTGAGAAGTGTCTTCAAGAACATCGATACGAAGATTCCAGGTGTTCAATTCACAGAGCTGCTTCCCAAGCTGGCTCAGCAGATTCACCGAGCGACTCTGATTCGTTCTCTCAGCTACACTCCGATCGGTCTGTTCAACCATACGGCTGCGATCTATCAGATGCTGACCGGTTACACGGCCGACAACGTCAGCCCGTCCGGTCAGCTGGAACCGCCGAGCCCCAAGGACTTCCCGAACTTTGGCTGCAACATCGTGAAGCTGAAGCCGCTGACGGCTCCCATGCTGCCGTTCGTGATGATGCCTCGTCCGCTGCAGGAAAGTAACGTTATCGGAAAGGCGGGTACCGCTGGTTTCCTCGGTCGAGCATTCGATCCGTATTACCTGTATCCGGCCGGCGATGATATGGACATGGCCAAGATGGAGCGCATTCGTGTTGACGATTTGTCGCTTCGTCAGGACGTTCCTCTGGATCGACTGCAGCGTCGTGCTTCACTGCGAGACACGGTCAGTGCGGGGATGAAGAGTCTTGACCGGGCTGTGAATCAGTACGCGTTGAACGAGTACTATGAAAAGGCGCTGGGGCTTGTGCTGTCTGGCAAGGCAAGAGAAGCCTTCAATCTGTCGTCCGAGTCGAAAGAGCTGCGAGAAAAGTACGGCAACAATACTTTTGGTCAGAGCTGTCTGCTCGCACGCCGACTTGTCGAAGCCGGGACTCGCGTTGTTGAGGTCAACTGGCCGAAGGTCGCCAACAGCGACAATCACTCATGGGACGTCCATACGGGTCTCAGCGAGCGGATGAAGAACCAGTCGGCTCCGATGCTGGATTCAGCGATTTCCGCGCTGCTGGAAGATCTGGATGAGCGAGGAATGTTGAAGGACACGCTGGTTGTGGCGGTCGGCGAGTTTGGTCGCAGCCCGAAGCGCGGCGTCAGCACGTCGGGCAACAGCAACAGCGACGACGGTCGGGATCACTGGCCATATTGCTACACCGGACTGGTTGCCGGAGCCGGAACTCGACGTGGTTATGTGCACGGCAAATCGGATGAGACAGGGTCCTCTCCAACGGAATCTCCTGTCCATCCAGGCGAACTTCTTGCGACGATCTACCACGCAGTCGGCCTGTATCCTCGAAGGACGGTTTACAATCACTTGAATCAGCCTCGCGAAATGGTGAAGGCCGATGCCGTGATGGAGCTGTTCTCCTGATAAAGGCGCAGGGCCTTTGAAGGGCCTTTGTTCGCCTGCCGCAAGGCGGCGTTCAGGTCGTGCACTGGAATCAGAATCGGACTTGCAGAGTTCCCGCTCAGCAGGTTTGGACGATCTGGTTGTGGCTTCGTCGTGTGTCGCAGGCATGTGAGCGGACGGTGGATCTGAATCGAACGCGTTTTTGACGAAGCCAACTGGTTCCGGATACAGGAGCGGAGTCATGTCCGGAGAATCTTCAAGACGCGATTTGCTGACGGCCCGGTTTGGCCCGACGTCGGATCCGGTAATTCAAGTGGGTCGGCGACGCTGGATGTTGCAGACCGGCTTGTCAGGCTTGGCTGGCTTGTCGCTGCCTTTCCTGATGAAAACGCGGGCTCAGGCGGCCGACGGCGGAAGGCCCTCGGCACCACTGCGGTCCGTCATTCAGATCTGGCTGTCCGGTGGTCCCAGTCAGATAGACATGTGGGACATGAAACCGGACATGCCTCCGGAGATTCGCGGGCCCTTTCAGCCGATTTCAACATGTGTGCCTGGCGTTCAGATTTGTGAGCACCTGCCGCTGCAGGCTGCGATGATGGACAAGTTTGTGCTGGTGCGTTCCATGGATGCGAAGGCCAGCAATCATACGCCAATCACCTTCCAGGCGGGAAACCCCAAAGCGCAGCGAACGGAGATTGGTCGGCAGGGTGGTGGCTATCCATCGATGGGATCCGTCGCCGCAAAGTTCCGCGGACCGAATCGCGCTGGCATGCCCGCGTTTGTTGCTCTTGCAAACAGCATGGTTGCCGACATCTACGGTGCGGGAGATCTTGGACAGGCGTACGAACCATTGGATGGAGTTCGCATCAACGGCAAGTTCTCACTTCCCAAGGGCATAGAAGTCGCTCGGCTGCAGGACCGGAATACTCTTCGAACGGAGCTCGATCGTTTTCGTCGTTCACTTGATACGTCGCCTGGCTTTCAGCAGCAGGATCGATACACACAGGAAGCCTACGATCTGGTTCTGGGAGGAGCCGCACAGGGGGCATTTGACCTTAGCCAGGAGTCTGATGCAGTTCGCAATCGGTATGGCCGTGACTCTCTGGGAGAAAAGGCGCTGCTGGCTCGGCGACTGGTGGAAGCCGGGGTGACCTTTGTCACGTTGAGCGATGCATGGGGACATTGGGACCATCATGGTGACGAAGTTCAATGGGGTGGCATTGTCAAGGGGCTGACTCCGATGCTTCCGGTTCTGGATCGAGGTCTCACGGCATTGGTGAGTGATCTGGAGAGCCGCGGACTTCTTGAGTCGACACTGGTGGTTGTCATCGGTGAATTTGGAAGAAGCCCGGTGATGACGAAGACCGCGGGGCGCGACCATTGGCCGAACGTGATGTCGTTTGCATTGGCCGGTGGAGGATTCAGTGGTGGTCGAGTCATTGGCTCGACTGATCGGCGAGGCGGCATGATTCAGGAAACTCCCCTGGGGCCTGGGGATCTGGCTGCGACAGTGTTTCGACATTTGGATGTTGATCCATCCACGCACTGGGTGAATCCCTCGGGACGCCCGGTTCCGCTAGTTGAACAGGGAACCCCGCTCCAGATGCTGTGAGACAGTGTGGGTGCCGCCTGAATATCTGTACCGTCCATGGTCGTCATTGGAGCTGTTGAGGGCGGCCTTTCGGTGGAGATCACCATCGGTTCGGCCGGAATGGCCGCGATGAAGACCCTGAAGTGAAGCGGACCGCCTGATAACTCGGGAAAACCGTTCGGGTTGGCTGAACAGGTGGTTGCCAGCGGGTAAGCTGCATCTATAAAAAAACGGGGTAAGGTGCGCGCCTATCTCGAAGGTCGCCCCTGAAGGAAATGCAGCCTCTTCTGGTTGCTCCCTGCACAGCCCTGCCGTCATTGAGCCATCACGAAACAAAATCGTATGTCGGAAACCGCCAGCTCTCCCGCACCCGGTGATGCACTGAATCGACTGAAGATTCGTCGTGGCAGTCAGTCACGACCACCTTCAATGATAGGCCGGCTCTTTCGCACCGTCTTGATACTTCTGATCCTGTTAGGATCCATTGGCGGGGCTGTGATCTACGGACAGTCGCGAGGGTGGATTGCCAACTGGGATCGGCTGCTGGAATCAGTACAGCCAAAGCCAGAAGTGCGGATCTCCATTGTCAGTCTGGAGACGGGACGATCGGCCGATGCTTCTGTTGTTGCGACCGGCTTTATTGAATCGCGACAGCAGGCTCGAATTGGCGCTCGGGCGACGGGGCGAATTGAATCGGTCCATGTCGAAGAAGGTGCGAAGGTCAGCCAGGGCGATACTCTTGCGATCCTCGAACATGCGGATCTCGATGCCTCGCTGGCTGCCGTTGAAGCAACTGCCGCAAGGGCCAGGAGTGAGTTGCTGGAGCAGGAAGTGGAGATCCAGCGGACTCAGAAGGATTTTGAGCGAGCAGAAAAGTCCTATGCGAACAAGACAATGACTCTGGCGGAATTTGATACGGCACGTTATCAGCGTGATGCTGCGGTGGCTCGTAAAGAATCTCTGGAAGCAGCCATTCGACTTTCCGAAGCCCGAGTTCAGGAAGCGAAGCAGCTTCGTGAGAACATGTTTGTGCGAGCCCCGTTTGCCGGCACGGTCATTTCCAAAGACGCTGAGGTTGGCGAATCGATCATGCCGGGTGGCATGGGAGAGGCGTCCGGTCGAGGTTCGGTGGTCACGATTGCGGATCTTGAGCATCTGGAAGTTGACTGCGACGTGAAGGAAGATTTCATTTCGCGAGTGAAGGCGGATCAGCAGGTGGAGATTGCAGTCGATGCCGTTCCGGATCGTCGTTATCGCGGCAAGGTTCGCAAGGTGATTCCGATGGGCGATCGTGCTCGTGCGACCGTCAAAGTGAAGGTCGAGATTCTGGATGCGGACGAAAACCTGTTTCCTGACATGAGCAGCACGGTCTATTTCCTTTCAGCGAAGGCACCCGAGGCCGAGGTGAATCAGAAGGCGCGAGTCTTCTGCTCGAATGAAGGAATTCGGGCGGACGGTGAAAGCAGCTTTGTCTGGACTCTGACAGACGATGATCGCCTCAAAAAGACTGCGATCAGGCTGGGCGAGAAAAAAGAAGACCGCACGGAGATTCTTGAAGGACTTTCAGGCGGAGAAAAGGTCGTTGTCAGCGAACCGAAGGATTTTCGGGAAGGCATGCTGGTCAAGACGGCTCAATAGCGAACACAACCTGTGAAGTGATTGAATTTGAGGGGAACATTCAGTGTCGAATGAAGTCATTGTCAGTGTGAAAAACGTAAGCAAAGTGTTCTACCGCGGGACGATGGAAATCCCGGTGCTGGAGAACATCAATCTGGAGCTCCAGAAGGGCGACTATCTGGCTCTGATGGGGCCGTCTGGGTCCGGCAAGACAACGCTTTTGAATCTGATGGCCGGACTTGATCGTCCCTCGTCGGGTGCAGTAGAAGTGTGCGGAACCAATCTTGGACAGTCATCCGAAGGCGCGCTGGCGCATTGGCGTTCGGAACATGTTGGGTTCATTTTTCAGATGTACAATCTGATTCCGGTGCTGACAGCTTTCGAGAACGTGGAGCTGCCTTTGACGCTGACTCCGCTGTCTCGAAAGGAGCGGGCTGAGCATGTGAAGACAGCACTTGAAGTCGTCGGGCTTGGTTCTCGCATGGACCATTATCCTCGTCAGCTTTCCGGGGGACAGGAGCAGCGAGTCGCGATTGCTCGCGCGATTGTCACAGACCCGGATCTTCTGGTGGCCGACGAACCAACGGGTGACCTGGATGCGAAATCCGCGACGGAGATTCTGGACCTGATGCAGCGGCTGAACTCGGAGTTTCGCAAGACGATCGTGATGGTGACTCACGACCCGAACGCGGCAGCTCGCGCCAGCAGAATTCTGCATCTGGAAAAGGGAGTTCTTGTGGAAGACACGCACGTCGCGAAAGGAGCTGCTCGATGAATACGCTGAAGTACATTTGGCGCAATATTCGAAGAAATCCCGTTCGAAGCGGACTCACGATTCTGTCGGTCGGGTTCAGTCTGGCGCTGATGACGGTGCTTTACGGATTTCTTGCATCGCAGGAGACTTACAAGAACAGTGCGGCCGAGGCGAATCGTATTGTCGTGATGAACATTCAGGGCTTCAGCGGCGAGCTTCCGATTTCCGCGGTGGATGATGTTCGTTCGACCAAGTCGGTGGTCGCTGCGGTTCCGTTCGCATGGTATGGCGGAACATACGGCGATGAGGAAATGCCGTTTGCTCAGTTCGCCACGGACCCGGAACAGGTCTTCAAGGTTTGGCCCGAGTACACAATTCCGGACGATCAGCTGAAAGCCTTTCAGGACGATCGACAGGGGTGTGTGATCGACCGCCGTATTGCGGAACGTCGAAAGCTGAAGGTTGGCGATCGACTTCCTTTGAAGGGCAATATTTATCCGCTCGATCTGGACCTGACGATTCGAGGGATTTTCGATTCTCCAAAGAACACGGACTCGATCTTCTTTCATTGGAACTATCTGAATGAAGGATTGAAGCAAAAGAATTTCGCACGAGTCGATAACTCGGGGACAATCTTCGCTCGCATTGAGACACCAGGGCAGATTCCCACGGCAATTCAGGCGATTGATGATCGATTTGGAAGCTCGGACACACCGACTCGTTCTCAGACGGAAGCCGCGTTTGCTCAGATGTTTGCTGATATGATTGGCAATGTGCAGGTCCTGATTCGCAATATCGGTCTTGCTGTGGTTTTCTCACTGTCGCTTGTCACAGCGAACTCCATGATGATGGCGATGCGTGAACGCACCACCGAGATCGCGGTGCTGAAGGCGATTGGATTTCCGAATGGCCGCGTGCTCTTTATGGTGCTGGGCGAAGCCTGTGTGATCGCCATGTGTGGCGGGGTCATGGGCGTTGGGCTTGGCTGCCTGTTTCTTCAGGGAATGAACAGGTTGTTGCCTCAGTTCTTCCCATTCACCATTCTGGAAATGCTGGGACCGTGGCTCAGTTACGGACTGCTGGCAGCAGCATTCCTTGGAGTCGTCAGCGGGATCATTCCCGCCATTCGCGCGGCAAAGCTGTCGGTCGTGAATGGTTTGCGACGAGTTGCCTGAGTTCGGCACTGCCTGTCCGATGCACCGTGTTCGAGCCGACAGAGCATCCAGGTTTTCTTCCTGAGTATTCACGCCAATCGGCGATCTTACGAAAACTATCGATATGGTTCCGATCAAATACAATCTGCGAAACCTCCGAGTGCGCTGGATGACCACTCTGCTGACCGTCATCAGCACAGGGCTTGTGGTCTGGGCGTCCGTGCTGTGCTTCGGACTCACCGATGGCCTTCGTTACGCACTGCGAGTGACCGGGCATGAGCTTGACCTGATTGTCCTTCGAAAAGGATCAACAGACGAGATCGGATCCGGCATTGAACAGCGAGTCGCACGTGAAGTGTCGTCATTGCCCGGAATTGCGAAGGATGGTGAAGGTCGCCCGCTGTGCTCCGTGGAATTCGTCACCGTGCTGACGAAGCCGCGACGCAACAACGGCGGGACGGTGAACATGACGATTCGAGGCCTTGAAGACGTGGGGCGCGAACTTCGGCCAGACTTCAGGATTGTGGAAGGCCGCGACATCGAACCTGGCAAGTTTGAAGCCATCACCAGCCGAAGCATGGCCGCACGATTTGAGAATCTTGCGATTGGAGAAAAGCTGGAGATCAATCGTCAGCCATTTACGGTCGTCGGGTACTTTGAAGCCGCGGGCAGCGCTGCGGAATCAGAAGTCTGGAGCGATCTTCGGGACATTACTCTGGCCCGCAAAACACCGGCTGCGGTCAGCTCTGTGTGCCTGAGAGCGGAATCACCGGAACAGCGAGATGCCCTCGTGAAGCTCTTGGGAGAAGATGAGCGATTCCTTCTGAGTGCCATTGGTGAAAAGAAGTACTTTGAAGATCAGCTGGAGAACGCCAGCGCCATTCAGGTCATTGGCTGGGTGATTTCCGGTTTTCTGATTGTCGGTGCGATGTTTGCGGCGGCCAATACAATGTACGCTGCTGTGGCCAGTCGAGCACGGGAAATCGGGACTCTGCGAGCCCTTGGCTTTCCTCGCATCAGCATCCTGAACTCCTTCCTTTTTGAATCGGTGTTTCTCTGCCTGCTGGGCGGACTGCTGGGATGTCTTGGAACATTGCCGTTCAATGGTCTTTCGACCGGGACGATTAATCAGTTCAGCGAGATCACCTTTTCATTCCGGTTTGGGCCCCGCGTACTGACTCAGGGTGTCCTGCTGGCCGTGATCATGGGAGCGCTCGGAGGCATTTTGCCTGCCATTCGTGCCGTTCGGATGAACATCATTTCTTCACTGCGTGAGCGGTAAACGAAATCGTCCTGTCAGAAGGCTGACAGGACGATTGTGGTTCACTGGGTTCAGGGACTGGGTTCAGTCCTTTTCGCTGGCAACGGTTTCCGATTTTGCCTCAGCCTGTTCCTCGGCACGACGTTCTGCGTCGCCACGTGCAACGCTGGTCATGTCACGATGAGTCTTCCAGTAGGTCACCATCTGCAATGACAGCTCACCCAGAGCCAGCAGTATGGCCAGGCCCATCAGGTGATTCAGTGCAGCAAACTGCATGAAGCCAGCCGCGTTTCCAGCGTAGATCAGACCGGTCACAAAGACGAGTGCGATGATCAGCATTGTTCGGAGCGCCAGACGTCCTTTGACCTGCTTCATCTGGTAAGACGCTAGAGCCTGTTCGACGGAACGAGTCGCCACTTCGCGGAACGAAGTCATGTGTTCGCGGATCGAACTGACATCCACGGGAGTACGAGGAATCTGCGGACCTGGCGTTGCCGGTTCCTCTGTCGTATTCATCTGAAAACGTGATCTGTCTCCGGAGCTTTCGGCACCTTTCAGAGACACCGGGGCTTCGGGGCTGTCCGGGAGTTTTCCGCCATGCTGCTCGAGGTACGATTCAATAAACGACTTTGCAGGCTTCTTTGCATTCTCCGTAGCGCGGCGTTCGGGGCCGCTGTGAGGTGAAGCCGACTTGCGACGATCGGTGACGATCTCTTCCGGCTTCTTTTTCTGCAGAAGGGAATCGAGATATCGAGCCACAGAATTTCGATGCTCCTCATCCGCCAGTTGAGATGGCGTTCCCGCTGGAACAGGGATCCGCTCCGGCTTTGTTCCATCGGAACCGTTCTCGGATGATGAGTCGGTGTCGGAATTCTCGTCCACGGTCTTTGGCGGCAGCGGTGCGGATTGCGCGATTCCTGAACGAGAATGCAGATCGAAAAGCTCTGCCAGTTCCGATCGGAGTGCGGACGCTCCCGACGATGGAGGTTCTCCAGGGGTTCTCGCATCCAGAATGTGTGTTGTGCCCAGATCCTCACTCTCTGGCAGTGGCAGCGGCGGTGCGATCTCGACCGTCTGTGCGGTTATGACGGCCACATCCGAAGAAGCGTGCGGTGAATGTTGCTCCGTATCGCTTTCTGTGGGAAAAGAACTGCCGGACTGCGACGCAAGAATTCCAACGGGCAGCGGAATCGCCGGCCCGTCGAATCGAGTTGACTCTGCCGTCACAAAGGGCGGAACTGGCGAAACGTCACGATCCTGAGGTCGGAATTCCTGCTGGTAGTCGGCCAGGTCACGGCGAATCTCAGACAGATTCCTCCGCAGGGATTCTTCGATATGGTCGTATCCGGAACCAGCCGGTGTGTGGCCCGAGCTATAGCTGATCGCAGGCGACATCTGGTCATCGCGAGCGGGCTCAAAGTACTCGTCAGACAACAGAGACTCCGGATCAAATGGTCCTTCGTCATCCAGTTCGATGGCTGGTGTGAGTGTCTGCGGCTTTACGCCGGCCGGCGTTGCGTTGCCTTCAGGAACGATGAGGTCTAGTGATGATTCTCTTGCCATCGTGATGGCGTCTGCCAGTTCGTCCTGCTTTGCTTCGGCTGTTTCGATTTCACCTTCTGGTTTGGCGGCTTCAACTACCTCTGTGGATGCTGCGGCAGCTTTCCTTTGTCGCCAGTAGACGACTCCGGCGGCAGCCAGTCCCGGCACCACGCAGATCAGCAAAATCCATGCGGCCTTCTGAGCACCTGATTGCGGCCCGGTAACTTCCTTTGGGGACGATGTCGTGGAACGCAGAGAAGAACCTGTGTATCCCGCTGGCGTTTCAGCTTGATTGCTCTGTCCATCAGCCCCGTTCAGACCGAGGCTCTGAGATTCATGTCCGCTGGCCGAGAGAGCGAGTTCAGGCTTCCATCCGGCAGCCCCTTCGGTGGGCAAAGGCACATCGGGGCTCAGAGCAGGTGCAGGAACATCAGGCTCCGGCGACTTTGCGGCTGGTTCTTTCGCGATTGCAATGGCGACGGAAGGATCAGTCGTCTCGGTTGGCGGCGGGGGAATGATCTTTCGGCCACTCCCTCGCAGTGCCTTGTCATTTGATGGATCGACTGGCATCGTCGGGACAGGACCAGCCACGGATGACGGACTTTCGGTTCTCGGGGCTTTGTCGATGCTCTGAATTGTCTTCGTTGACGTTGTGTCTGCTGTTGCTCCCGTTGTCGCCGATCCGGAATTCAGTGCCGGAGAGCCTTCACTCACTCCCGGTGTCTCAACGAACGCTGGCTCTCTGGTTGTTGGCTTTGGCGCGGGCTTCCTGGACTCGTCCACGTTGATGACCTGCACCGAGCAATGTCCAAATCCGACCATGTCATCTTTGTCGGACACGCTGATGATCAGATCAAACAGAAACGATTTCTCAAAGTCTGGCTGCTGGCCATCTGAGACACGAAGAACGCCCGTGGCGGAATCGATCGTAAATATCTGGCCGACATTTCCGCTATCGATGTTGAATCGGAGCGATTCACGACGATCACTGTCGACGGCTTCGACGGTACCGACGATCGTTCCGGACGCAGCGTTCTCCGTCACAGTGAACTTCGTTTCCCTGACGACGGGAGCTTCGGGAGCATCAAGAACGTTGATAGTCAGTCGAACTGTCTGAGAGCGGTGAGTCAGTTCCTTCAGTCGATCCGCGCTAATGCCTTCCTCAAGAAGTGACGCGGAGAACTGAGCGGCGTAAGGATCCTGAGCTTCGACGAGTGTTTCTTTAGTGTGAACATCGAGTGTTGCAACCGTCGATCTCTCGTGGTTCAGCACGCCTGGCCTTGTGAGTGTGACAGCACCCGTCTCAGGGTTTATGGAGAATCCGTCCGTCGAACGAGCTTCGATCAGTTCAAACGACGAACATTTCGGAAAATGCTCTGACAGATTCCCGATGACAATCCCTGCCTCTCGGTTTTCGGGGACATCCCATTCAATCCTGGTGACGTCGGCAGAATCCTGAGCGTTCGCCGAGCTCCAGGAGAGACACACGGCGATCAGCCATGCTGCCGACAGAGCTGGGCGGTATGGGCAACGAGATTGGGATTGAAAAGGAGCGAGGATCATGAGTGGTCGAGCCTGCCGGTTTTAAGGCGCACTGTCAGCTGTGTTCACAAAATGGAACACGTAAACCTAGCTCACTAAGGGGACCCTGGTGGTTGCGGGATGTTGACGATCGGCAACGTCGGTGCGATGTGCTCCTGTGTTGTCGGTTGTAACGCCTGTGCAGGCCTCGCAGTGTGAACATTCTCACTGACGGATGGTCCAGCGATCTGCTGCCACGCAAACAACCCGCGTGTGCGTCACATCCCGATCATTCGGAACGACCCTGAAAATGCATCTCTGACACCAGGGGTGGCCCGTTTTTCGATGTCCGACTGTTCTTCAAGGGAGGCTCTCACGCTGGATCGGCCGAATTAACAGAAGCCCTCCTGCCCGGATTGCAGGTCTCAAGGCAAGGAATGGAATCACTCGGATGCCTCGAATCTTCTCACTACTTCCGCGTCGTCAAAGACACTGGCTGCTGATGCTGGGATTGTCCGGCACCTTGTGCAGCGGCTGTTCGACACCGGCCATGAGGCCTTCTCGGGCTTTCGCGAGACCCCATGTGGCGTCGTCGCCCGTCGCGATACCCGAATATCACTCGACGGATTTCGCTGAACCGTCTTCCGTTGTGCCACAACCGCCAGTCAGTGTTGAGCAGGTTGTCGAAAGACTTGAAACACAGGGAGCACGGCTTCGCACTGACAGTCAGGGCAACTACACAGAAGCCGATCTTTCTTTCACGTCGGCAGGAAACGCGGAAGTTCGTCATCTGGCACTGCTGCCGCTGCTGACAGAAGTGGATCTGACCGGCACTTCAGTTGATGACGAAGGAGTTTCTTCCCTTGGTTCAAGCCAGTCTCTTCGAGCTGTAAAGCTGAAGGGGACAAAGATCACCGCGAATGGTCTGACTGGACTTCCAGCGACCTTGATTCTTTTCGATGCTTCCAGCACGGCGGTGACGGATGACAGTCTTCAGGTGATCTCATCGTGGTCAGAACTGCGGTACCTGTCGCTGAATAACACGGGCGTGACTGATGCCGGGCTTGAATATCTGCGTGGCTTGAAGAACCTTCGCGGTCTCAGTCTGATCAATACAAGCGTCTCTGAAGCGGGCATTAAGAGCCTCAAGGAATCGCTGCCAGACTGTCTGATCGTTGCTCAGGCCGATCCGGAAACATCGCAGACGAGGAATGAATCGCGACTGCCACGTTTGTCGGAGCCAGCTCCTTCACCGGCCCTGGACGGCTTCGTCTCGGCACGACAGCTTGATCAGGTGGCGCACCTTGCGGAGCTTCAGCCACACCTTGCGGTCCATCTGTCTCAGATCTATTCACAGAAGGGCCAATGGGGTTCGGCCGCTCGAGTCCTTGCGACGGCATCTGTTGCTAATCCTGAGGATCGGGAAATTCACTTTGCTCTGGGCGAAGCACTGGCCAGGATCGGACAGACGGATGCGGCTCTGGAGCATTTCTCAGAGGCTGTTGACGAAGCGGAAGCACGCTATCACGTTGGCGTGATCGTGTATGAAAACTCGCTCCGCAATGTCGAAAGGTACTTTGACGATGCCGTTGAGGCTGATCCGTCTCTCGTGGCCGCACAGCAGCGTCGCGATCAGATTCATCGGCAGCTGAGTCAGTTGAGAGCTTCACAGGGCGGGGCTGCTGATTCGACCGATTCGATACTGATCGAGCCAGCCACCAGGCAGGTTCGAACGGCTTCCCGCTCACAGAATCGCTGATGGCCAGTGACTTGATCAGGCAAACCAATGAAAGTGGTTCTGTTCTCCACGGACTTGATGCTCTACAGTTCGGTCAGCGGTGCCGCCGCGGCTGCCGGTCACTCGTTCCAAAGTGACACGAACATTGAAGCACTTTCGAGTGTTCTTCAGGATCCGGAGACGATTTTGTGTCTGGATCTCAACGCCGCAACGGCCGACCCGACGGTACTCGCTGCGGCATTGCATCCCTCATCCCTGGCTCGCTCGATTGCTTTCGGCCCGCACGTTCACACGGAGAAACTCAAAGCCGCTGCTGCAGCCGGTTTCGGCCACGTGATGCCGAGAGGTCAGTTTGTTGCACAGGTGGGAAGTCTGCTGAGACAGTAGCCACGACAAGCGCCGAACAATGTCAGACGGCGCCTGAGTGATCTGACGGCCAACGTTCTCCGCATCAGCCCTGAGTGGCGTTCTGCTGAGCCATTGTTTCCCACTGGCCTTTGGGAATTCGGTCTTCTTCGTCCATCAGCAGCAGCTGGATCTCCACAATTTCATCCGCGCAGTCGAAGAACGCATCGATCACCGCCGGATCGAACTGAGTACCTCGACCTTCTCGCAGAATGTCAAAGCACTTCTGACGAGGGAACGGATCCTTGTAGGGTCGTTTGCTGGACAAGGCGTCGAATACGTCGGCGACGGCCACAATGCGACCTTCGAGCGGAATGTCTTCAGCCTGCAGTCCCAGCGGATAGCCTTTGCCGTCCCATCGTTCGTGATGAGTCTGTGCGATTCGTGCTGCCAGCATCAGCAGTGACGATGATCGCACATGAAGCATGCTCTCGCCGATGCGAGTATGCGTCTTCAGGATGTTCCATTCTTTCTCGGAGATCGGCTCAATGATCTGGCGTCCCAGAGCACAGTGCTTCTTCATCAGCTCGTATTCGTCATTGCCCAGCTTTCCGGGCTTAAACAGGATGGAGTCCGGAATACCGATCTTGCCCACATCGTGGAGCTGAGCAGCCTGCTCCAGCATTTCGAGGCGGTTGTCCGGATAACCCATCTGACGTGCAATGATTGCAGTATATCGGCCCACGCGAATCACGTGGTTGCCTGTGTCGTTGTCGCGATGTTCGGCAGCTCGGGCCAGACAAAGAATCAGCTGCTGGCGAGTCGCCTCGAGCTGTCGGGTTCGCCGTTCGACCTGTTGTTCCAGTCGAGCAGCTTCGCTGGAGGCCATGTCATAGTGTTTCTTGATGACGATGGCGTTGCGAACTCGAGGAAGAAGTTCGTTGGGATCAATCGGCTTCTGCAGAAAGTCGCTTGCGCCCAGGTCCAGGGCCTGTTTTCGTGTGGCCGGGTCGGACGCGGCTGTCAGAATCAAGACAGGAATATGCTGAAGGACCGGATCGAGCCCTGTGACGCGAAGGATATCCAGCCCGCTGATTTCAGGCATGCGAATATCAAGCAGCAGAACGTCGGGTCTCTCCGATCGAAGCAAATGCAAAGCTTCGCGTGCATCACTTGTTGTGACGAAGTTCTCGTATCCTTCCATCTTCAGATGCTGGCGGAAGGTCATGACGTTCAGAGGTTCGTCGTCCACGATCATGATCTTCGCTGCCTTGTCGACCGTGCGAAGAGTCATTCCAGTCGAGGGACTCATGCGTTCCGGAGGCTTCTGAGTACTTTCTTCGTGACTGTCGGGGACGAGGTCGTCATCGAGCATCTGAGGAAATGCGGCACCGGCCAGCGGAGAATGGTGAACCGGCGCGGCAGGCTGTGCCTGTTCAGGAACTGAGCGCGCGATGGGAGCGGCAGGCATCGCCACCGCCAAATTGTCCGCAGAGTCCTTGCGAGGACCTGTTGACGCACGCAGCGATTCGAAAGAGGCGATCGTGGATCGGATCTCGTTCAAAACGGATTCTGCTGGTGAAGAGAAGCTGTTAGTCATAGGAAGTTCGTCCGGTGCGCGCACCGTCCAATGAACCTGATGCATAAAAAGTCCGATGGAAACCTAGGTCGGAATCTGAACGTTGCCTGAAGAGCGCAGCCGTGTTTCCGCAACTCAACACCCCGCGAATGCTCCGCTGTCGCTACAAGCGATAGGACCCGCGTGAACCTGCGAAGATGGCACATTCGCCCCGATCGTCATGAATGTGAAAAACAGCCATGAAATGCATGTTTTCTCGTCCCGTTCCCCGGCCGTCTGGAAAGTTCCTTCCCCGAATGTCCCCTCTGATGACCCGGAACCAATTCGAAACACTTGCGCCGGCGCGGTGACTTGCCTGACGTCGATTGTGCCGTGAAGATCCCGCCATGCTTGAACGAGTGGAGATCTTCCTGCTGGGCGTTGCGACCGTCATTGACGCTGTTCTGACACTCATAGTGCTGGAGCGAGTTAATCGGCGTGAGTTTCCTGTTTGGCTTCGTCTGGCTGTAATCTCCACATTGCTGTTTCATCTGGGGGATTTTTCCCACAGCCTGCTTGGACTGTCCGAAGGTCGCCTGGCTTCGCTGCTGGACGATGTCAGTATGTTGACGATGGTGGCTGGCATCGTGCTGATGCCTTGTAGTCTTCTGCATGGCGGCCTTCGTTTGTACTTCACGGGGGATGATCCGAGGCCTCCAGTCGATGTTCGTTACACAGCCATCTATGTTCCGGTTCTTCTGTTCATGCCGGCCGCTCAGCAGATTCTGACCGAGCCTGTTCGATCGTTTCTGCCATCGCTGGGGCCCCTGCCCTGGATCTGGGGCGTCTGGATGCTGGTTGCTAATGCTGTGACCGCGTGGTGCTTCTGGAATTCCGGCGCGAGGATTCGGCGTCCGCAGATTCGTGCCATTGCACGTCAGGAAGCAGGTCTGTTCCTTCTCAATTCCACGATGCTGCTCACTTTCCTGTTTGTGCCGTCCGAGTCGCCCAATGAGCCGGCGGTCCGACTGATCGTCGAGATGTCGCCGTTGCTGCCCATGCTTCTGTTTGTGTGGTCGTCTTATCGTTACCGTTTGTTTCCGGTGATTGTTGAACGGACCATCGTTTACGGAGCAGCCCTGCTGATCGTGATGTGGCTGCACCATTTTGCCGTTGCGCCGCTGACAAATGCGCTCCGGCAGAGAGCCAGTTTTGACTTTGTCGTTCTGGAAATCGTACTGTTTGTGGCTCTGATTCTGGCGTGGACTCCGCTGCGACAGCGAGTCCGCGAATCGCTGCGGTATTTGTTCAGCAGCCATGTTCGTCCGATGCGGACCGCCATTGCGGATCTGTCCGTTCAGCTGCCGCAGCAGGCGTCACGTTCAGCCGACGATCTCGTGTTCTGGCTCTGCCGAGAGATTGAGCAGTGTCTGGAAGTGGAGTCGGTCCAGATCAGCGTCGTTTCGGAATCGGAATTCCATGTCGGGTATCCCCGAGATTCTGTTCGAACCGTGGATGTTGATTCGCTCAGCGGGCTGCTGGGGACTCGTCGCTGGATGACCGTCTCGGATGCAGGCTACGCGGATCAGACGCTGCTTGAGTACCTTCAGCAGGATCGGTGGACGGGCGTGTTTCACAGTCGCTGCGAGAATCTGCGAGCGTGTTTACTGGTCGGGAATCGACACAACCTTGATCGGATCCCCGGCGAGCAGTGTCATGCTCTGTCGTTTTTGCTGGATCAACTGACAGCGTGGCTCCTGCATCAGCGACGCGAGCAGCTTCGTCGTGCCGCCGAACGACAGATGGCTCAGCGTGAAAAACTGGCGACTCTCGGTTTATTGTCAGGTGCAATTGCCCATGAGATTCGCAATCCACTTTCGTCAATGAGAACACTTGCTTCGCTGCTGGCCGAAGAGCTCCCTTCGAACTCCGAACAGAAGACCAGCGCTGATCTGATTCTCGGCGAGATCGATCGACTGACCGAGACTTCGAATCGCCTCCTGGAATCTGCAAGGCCCGCGGATGATCGAAAGCCTGCCTGTGAACTTGATACTGTGCTTGGGCGAAACTTCAGGCTCATGCAGACGTTCGCAAAACACAATGGAGTCTCTTTCACCAGTGACCTGACGCATGCTTCGAAGACGGTTCTTGCCACGGAAGCGTCTCTGACGGAAATCTGCATGAACCTGATTCGAAACGCGATTGAAGCCACTGCCGGCCGGCCCGACGGCTTTGTGATCCTCCGGACCCGCAACAGCCATCAGGACAAGATCACCATCGAGATCGAGGACAATGGTCCGGGTATACCAGCCGAGATTCGGCGGACTTTGTTCCAGCCGTTCGTGACTGGCAAAGAAGATGGAAACGGTCTCGGACTTTTTGTCGCCAGAGAACGAGTTTGTGAGCTCGGTGGAACACTGGAATGCCTCGACCGGGCTGACGGAGGCACAATCTTTCGTCTGAATCTGCCGTGTGACGACTAACGGAGGACACCGTCGGAGTGATCATATGTCGGAACTGACGACACAGTATCCAGGCGGCTGCAGCGTTTCAGGTCTTCATCGAATCCAAGCTCCAGCAGATTGCTGCCACCCTGTGTTGTACGGAAACAGGCTTCAATCGCGTCGCAAAGATGACTCGCGCCCTGCTGGCCATTGGCCGAGAGACGAACGACATCATTCCAGTATCGCATCGCAATCTCGGCACTATCGTTTCGACGGACGTCGTGCCGCAATGACGCCACAAGACTGCCGGCGAACAGGACATCTTCTCCTGTGATGGCACCGTCGGTTCCCGCACACACAAGATGGATATCACCATTGTGGTTTTGAAGGCGCGACAACAGCGCCGATCGGTTCAGGAAGCACCCGACGAGAATACTGCCCGCTGCGACCGACTTGAGCAGCGCACGGGTTCCGTTGGTTGTTGTGAATACCACCTGCTTACCTCGGACGACCTGCTCGCTGTATTCCGAAGGGGAATTACCAAGGTCAAATCCTTCAATGCGAACACCTTTGCGTTCGCCGCCCAGCAGGACTTCTCCGGCGAGAGCTTTGGCTTTCCATTCAAAGGCTTCCGCTGGCGTTGAGCAGGCGCGAATCCCGGAGCAGCCATTCTGCATGGCAGTGGCCATGGATGTGGAGGCTCGCAGAATGTCAATCACGACCGCCATATCGCGTGGCTTCAGCGGAGCATCCATAAGATCGGGCAGCATGTGAACGTGAATCATGTGCATTCCATTCTGAACCCGCGGGCGTCGGATTGCGAAGGCCTAGTGAGCAGGACTTTCCTGTTCGCTCAGACTTCCGGCAATTCGATTGCGAGCATGTTCGGACCATGGGCCTCGCGAATCAAATCGCAGGTACTGCTTCCAGCAATCGACCGCTTCCTCGGGGCGTTCACTGCGGTCCAGCAGTTGAGCATAATGCAGGAGCGCGTCGGGGTTGCCCGGGTGAATTGCCAGTGCCGTGCGGAAGGACTGTTCCGCGCCATCGTTATCGCCCTGTTCCGACTGAAGGCAGCCCAGCTGAGTCCACGCTTCGATGAAGTCCGGGGCCGTCTCAATCGCACAGTGATATCGTTCAATGGCCGCATCGGGCTTGCCAAGTCGATACAGGGCGTCAGCCAGATGGAAATGGACATCAGCGGGATCCGGGAACAAACTCAGCTGGTCATCGAAGTGGTCACCCGATTCAATCTTCATTCGAATGTTGTTGAGCTCTGAACCAAGCAGCGACAGAGTGTTCCGGAACGCGTTGACAGCAGATTCCAGTTCGGATTCTTCGGTCAGCCGGCATGCTTCATGAAACCATTCTTCGGCGTTCCATTCCGCCATGGGGCGTTCCGCATCGACGTCACATGCGACGCGGAACGGCACGGAAACCGGTTCTGAATGGTCAGCGTCATCAGGATGGTCCGCTTCAGTGGTCTGCGAAGGCTGGAACAGAGATGGCTTGTCGGAGCCTTCAAAGTCCAGCAGACGCTGCCCTGTGCGAGGATTCAGCATTCCTCGGTCATCACGGACCAGCACTTTTTCATCCATGACAAGCAGATTCAGCTGAGCGAGCGTCCGATCCGTTCCCGCGATCGTTCGACTTAACTCTGAGAGACTTCGCTCAATCGTCTCGGGAGAAACGCCTTCGTCCAGCAAAGAGGCCAGCCGCCTTGCGCTGGCGACTTCGCGGTAATCGAAGTAGGGAAGCCGGCAGACTCGACGCACAGGGCGAATCAGGCCAAGTCGAGCCCAGCGCCGGATGATGCGAACCGGAACATCCAGTAGTCGGCTGAGCATGGCCGGTGTGTGAGCTCTGCGAATTTCTTCACGCTGATCATCCAGGCCCAGCATCTGAAGCCAGTCGGATTCCGCGACGATTCGAATTCCGCGACCATCGGTCACCAGTTGAGCGGCCTGCTGAACCTTTTGCGACGTGTGGCCATCGTCTTCCAGCGGCCATCCTTCTTCACCAATGATCAGGAGCGTTGTTGAACCACTGACGGAATGCGTTGCGCGACCGCCATATTTTTCCACAAGGTCCATGGCGGCCTTGTGTGTCATGGAAGCAAGAGTGCCCGTGAACGCGACTGTTTCGCCCGAAAGAGGCAATTCGTTCACGGCAGATTCAGCCACCATTTCGGCCAGCGCGTTGCCCTGAACCGCCTCGCGTTCGGCGGCCAGTTCTGCCAGAAAATCCTGTTCAGCAATATCGTTCAAGGGAGCCCCGGGTTCTGAATTCTGTTCAGGAACTTCAGATCTCATCCGAAGGAATGAAGACTGGTTTTCGATCGAAGATACCGTCGAAAAATCTGGAAGGGTAGCAATCAGCCGATCTACTGCTATAAGAATGGAAAGTCCTTCCTGGACTCGTCAGGGCCGACGAAAGTCGTCAAAATTTCGCCGCTGAAGTCGAGCCCGGACTTGAACTTCCGAATTCCTGTCCCACTGTCCCTTTCCAGTTCTGTCAGCAACCTTTTCCGGGAATCCACCCGAAACGTTCTGCAGTTCAGCGAGTGTTATGATGTCCTCACTTCAAAACTCTGATCCGTCCATCTGGCAGGCCATTGTGCAGGAGCGCAAGCGTCAGGTTGATGGACTCGAACTCATCGCTTCCGAAAACTATACAAGCGCTGCCGTGATGGAAGCAGCCGGAACCGTTCTGACGAACAAGTATGCGGAAGGTTATCCTGGCAAGCGGTATTATGGTGGTTGTGAGAACGTCGATATCGTGGAGAACATCGCTCGCGATCGAGCCATGCAGCTGTTTGGTGCGGAACACGCCAATGTGCAGCCTCATGCTGGTTCTCAGGCCAACATGTCCGTCTACATGTCCGTGCTGAATCCGGGCGATGCGATTCTTGCGATGGACCTGGCTCACGGCGGTCACCTGACCCACGGAATGCATCTGAACTTCAGCGGCAAGCTGTATCGGATTCATCACTATGGGGTTCGGAAGGACGACCATCGCATTGACTTCGATCAGGTGGCCAGTCTGGCCCGCGAGCACAAGCCTCGCATGATCGTCGCAGGGGCCAGCGCGTATCCTCGCGAAATCGATCATGCTCGCTTTGCCGAAATTGCCCGCGAAGTCGGGGCATACCTGATGGTCGACATGGCTCATTATTCAGGTCTGGTGGCAGCGGGAGTACACAACAGTCCTGTGCCGCATGCCGATTTCGTCACGTCAACGTCGCACAAAACTCTGCGAGGTCCTCGCTCCGGTTTTGTGCTGTGTCGCAAGGAGCATGCGGCGGCTGTCGACAAAACGGTGTTCCCGGGAATTCAGGGCGGTCCGCTGATGCACATCGTCGCCGCCAAGGCTGTATGCTTCGGGGAAGCTCTGAAGCCGGAATTCAAAACGTACGCTCAACAGATCGTCAGCAACGCGAGGACTCTTGCCGAAGTACTGATGCAGGGTGGGCTGAGACTGGTTTCCGGCGGCACCGACAATCATCTGATGATGTGTGACGTGACAGCCATCAATCTGTCAGGGAAGATTGCAGAACATGCGCTGGATAAGGCGGGAATCACAGTCAACAAGAATATGATTCCGTACGATCAGCGCAAGCCGATGGATCCAAGCGGTGTCCGAATCGGAACAGCCGCGCTGACGACTCGCGGTATGAAGAACGATGAAATGAAGAAGGTTGGTGCGTGGATCCTCGCAGCTTTGAAGAGCCACGATGATGCCGCAGGCCTCGAACGTATTCGCGGTGAGATCGCCGAGTTTGCTCGACACTATGCAGTGCCTGGCATTGAATAAACTGGCTGTCGTCCGGTACATCAGCCCCGTGCAGAGAATGCCCGGGGCTTTTTCATGCGCGGTGTGAACGCTGGGTTGATGGTGTCGAATTGTGCCCGCTGACTTTCCCGCGGCTTCCACTTTCGAACCGTGCGGATTAGATTCATGCTCTGATCGCTGCCTGCCTCCCACGCACTGAAAGCCCTCCCATGCCTCGCCTGTCACTGCGGACAACTTCCGTTCTTGTTGTGTGTTGTGCCTTCACGTTTGCGACGTCCTTCCTGGAAGCTCAGCAGACTAAAGAGCCCGCGGTCAGGTGGAAGACAACTCCGGACATGCTGCGTCCCTTTTGGACCGGAACCGTTGTCGACGGCGAATCCGTTTTGTTCGTGAAAGACAAAGACTCCGGAACTGCCAGTGCGCGAGTCCTGTTTCCGATTCGCAAGGTGGTTCGCATGACACGTGCGACTGACTGGCATCAGGATGTTGAACCGTTCGAGGAAGGTAAGGACTTTGTCGTTCAGCCCGGTTCGAGCGAGATCATACTGCCGGCCGGTTCACGCATTCCGTCGTACACCGAGGCAGATCTTCGTCGTCCCGCAGGAACACAGAAGTACAAGCTGACTCATCGAGATGGCAATGGTGAGATCTTCTTTGCGGCAGCGGACGAATATCACCAGATGCAGGTTTGCATCACGTACGAACATGAACCTGTGGAATGGCCGGCGGCACCGCCCGCCTGGGATGCTGCTCGGTTGCCTCGCACGTCAAAGCGTCTTGCGAATCGGGAGCCTCTGTCCATCGTGCTGCTGGGCGACAGCATTTCGACGGGATGTAACGCTTCCGGCTGGGCGGGAGCCGCTCCTTTTCAGCCCGCCTATCAGGATCTTTTGCTGGAGCACCTGAAAGCCGCTTCGTCGCCAGATGTCACACTGACGAATCTTGCCGTCGGAGGAACATCGACACCCTGGGGATTGACTCGGGTTCCTGATGTCGTTGCGGCAAAGCCTGATTTGGTCCTGCTTGCTTTTGGAATGAATGATTCGTCCGGGCGTCCTGCGGGAGAATACAAAGCGAACATTGAAGCCATCATGAAGGAAATCCGTAAATCTTCCCCGGATACGGAGTTCATTCTGATCGCGACAATGATGGGCAACGCCGACTGGGTTGCTCTGAAGCAGGAGCTGTTTCCACAGTATCGAGAGGCTCTCGCTGAATTGTGTGGTCCCGGTGTTGCACTCGCAGATCTGACGTCGAACTGGCAGGAGATGCTGAAGCGAAAGAAGGACCGGGATCTGACGGGCAACGGCGTGAATCATCCGAACGACTTTGGGCATCGCGTGTATGCTCAGGTGCTGGCGTCCATCTTGCTGCCGCCACAGGAGAGTGTTGGCTGGGAAGCCGTTTCGACAACGACAACGCCAGTGGCGAAGGATCCGGAAGTGATTCGCCTGTGGCCGGACAAAGCGCCGGTCGATGCCACGACCTTTGAGGAATCCGATGCCAGGATCACCGTGCATCTTCCGGCGGCGCCCAATGGAACCGCAGTCGTTATTTGTCCAGGCGGCGGTTACGGCGGACTTGTGACGGGCCCTGAGGGTCACGGAATTGCCGAATGGCTGAACAAGCACGGTATCGCTGGGATCGTGCTTGAGTATCGTTTGCCGAAAGGGCGGTCGTTTGTTCCGTTGATGGATGCTCAGCGAGCCATTCGGATTGTTCGAGCCAGAGCTGGGGAGTGGAAACTTAACCCGGAGCGAATTGGCATCATGGGTTTTTCCGCCGGAGGACACCTGGCATCGACCGCAGCCACACATTTTGAAGCCGAAAGGCCGGCCGACGCTGATCCGTTGAATCGCCCGTCCAGCCGTCCGGACTTTGCCATTCTTGTCTATCCCGTCGTCAGCATGGGCGAACAGACACATTCCGGGTCGCGAACGAATCTGTTGGGTGAAAATCCGACGCCTGAACTGGTGAACCTGTTTTCGAATGAGAAACAGGTAACGTCCCAGACCCCGCCCATGTTCCTCGCTCATGCCCGGGACGACAAACCCGTCCCACCGGAAAACAGTAAGCTGCTGTACGACGCTCTGAAGGCGGCCGGCATTGAGGCGAGGTACCTCGAACTGCCCTCCGGTGGCCACGGCCTGAACGGCTACAAAGGCCCGATGTGGGACGCGTGGCAAACGCAATCCCTCGAATGGCTCCAGACGTTGAATCGCAAGTAAGCACTGAACATGACCTGAACAAAAAAGCAAGCGCTTCAGGTTGTCTGACTCACCACACTGAGCCCGAGCGCGCACAGGATGTCAAAATGATTCGACAAAACACTATGTTTTTGGGTTTAGGTGCCTGGCACCTGAATTGGTTTTCGGAGCGGGGGACGGGCGAATTGCGTGTCGGGTGGATTCTGGTCATGATTCTGCCTTTGACACTTTTCTGAACCCGCAGACTGCCGTTGGACACTGAGCTGCCATGCCGAAACATTCGTCGTTCGTTGATCTCCCGTGCACTCTGGAATCTCTGAGGGGCTACCTTGGAACGCCGGCTAATCTGCCTACGATCAGCAACCCGGAGATGGAGCTGGAGATTTTGAAGGCACCGGCCGTGGTGACTCGCGGGGAGAAAATTGAGTTTCGGATTTCTGCACTTGGCTTCAAGCAGAAGGCGACGCACGAATACAACGTGTGCGAGGCCGATGAGATTGTGGAAACCATGGTCGATGGTGTGCTGCGGCGGTGGGTTCACCGGCAGAAGCTTGAGCAGATAGAGCCCGGCATTTGTCGGCTGACGGATGAAATCGAATTTGAACCACCGGGTGGCATGCTGGGGTTTGTGCTGACGGAAGATCGAATCCGTGAGAACATCAATGAAGGCATGGAACACCGATATTCGGTTCTGCAGGACCTGATCCAGGAAGGCGTGATTCGATGAAGAAACCTGCTTCGCAGCCACCAACCGTGGCGATTGCCCTGATGGTGGCCTGCATGCTGGCGATCAGCTTCATTGCGATTGTTGCGGCCGTGCTTCCTCAGGTTTTGTTTATGGTCGCCACGGGAGCCGGGCTTGTTCTGTTCTTCGTCGCCCAGTATTTCGTGTGGGCTCGCTGGATGTATCCCATTGTTGTTCGCATGGAACAAAAGGCATTGCAGGAAGCGGCAAACTCAGACGTGGTCCCAACGACGGCAAAACGCAAGAGCGACGAAGTCGGAAATTGATCTCAGGCTGACCAGATCTGCTTGGCGACCACCGCTTAGTCCGGATGGCCGTCAGCAGTCACGTCGTGCCACTTCATCGCGTTCCGCATCGGTTCGATACGAAGGACGATAACGCCGTCCTGGAAGACTCGGACGGTGCCGGTCGATTCTGACACAGCGATCGCGATAGCTCCGGTGGCCTTGGAGATTTCGGCGGCCGCCCAGTGTCGGGAACCGAGTCCCTTGGAAAGCGTCAGTCCTTCCGCGGAAGCACGCAGGTGACGGCCGGCTGCAATCGCAATCCCGTCGGACGAAATGACGAATGCACCGTCGATCTGCGCCAGTTCCTTGATGCTTTCCCGAACACGGGGGTTACGGATGGATCGCTCAGACTTTGGGTAACCGCGGAACGGGTCATGGACCTGTTCGGTCGACATTTCCATCACCTTGCGATGATTGCCGACAACAAACAGGGTTCCGACCGGTTTGCCTTCACGCCCTTCGCGGCCAATATCGCAGGCGAGGTCCACTACGATTCGCAGCGTTTCCAGCGGCACTTTGGTCTCAAGCCGCTGCAGGTCGCGAGAGGTCAGCTTGGACAGTTGTTCTGCCAGCCGGACGACCGTGATCGTGTCGCAGATTTCCTTTTCATAGGCGGAATAGACGACAACAACGACGTCGCCCGTCTGAAGGAGCTCATCTGCGATGGCTTCCAGAAGTACCTGAGACACCTGGAAATGCCGTGTCTGGGGCTCATTCTGAATCTCGACCACGTCAACGTCGTCGAGCTTCGCGGCTTCCATTACGTCCTTCTGGTCTGACGCTACGATCAGTCGAAAATCCTTGGACTCGCGCTTCAGCATGGCGAAGTCCAGGGGCTTCTCCGCCAGCAGAACCACTGCTGCTGCGGAAACGTCGGCAGCCAGCTTTGCGGCAGCGACGAGGATCTTTTCGAACTCTTTAGTGATTTCCTGGCGACTCATGGTTTGAGTGTACGTGAAACGAACCAGTGGTCAACGAACGAATTTCACATTGTTTCCATAGAATTATCGAAGCTGAGCGTCAGCCATAGCATCATGACACTCAACCGACAGGCTGTCCGAAGAATCGCAGACTAACTTAAACAGCTCAATGCCAACTCCGAAGAGATTCCTCGAACGGTTTCCACATGCCCCAGTCGGGACGGCAGCACGAACCTCAGTTCCCCAGCTTCCGTCTTCTTGTCCAGCATCATGCATTTCAGAATCTCAGAACTTCGCCCCAGAAGACTTTCTGGTACTGCCACGGGTAAATGCAGTGCTGACAGCAAATTCACCTGCCGTTCCGTCTCTGTGGAACGAATCCTCGCCAGCTTTTCAGCGAGACGACTCGCGCAGACCATGCCAATGGAGACCGCTTCTCCGTGCAGAAGTTCGCCATATCCAGCCAAAGCCTCGAAGGCATGCCCGAACGTGTGACCGTAGTTCAGAATGGCTCGAAGCCCGGTCGTTTCGAATTCGTCCTGCTTAACCACTTCGGCCTTCAGCTCACAGCTCCGCGCAATCACGTGGCTGAGCACTGCCGGATCGCGATCATTCAGCCCGTCGATGTTTGCTTCCAGATAATCGAAGAAGTCTGCATCCAGAATCACTCCGTACTTCACGACCTCGGCCAGTCCCGATCGGTACTCGCGATCCGGCAGTGTCGCCAGAGTCTCCTGGTCGATAAGCACACCGACCGGCTGATGAAACGCGCCGATCAGGTTCTTTCCACGTGGATGATTGATGCCGGTTTTTCCACCGACCGAACTGTCGACCATCGACAGCAGAGTCGTGGGGACCTGAATGAACCTCAGTCCGCGAGCGTACGTGGCGGCGACAAAGCCTGCCAGATCGCCCGTGACGCCGCCGCCAACAGCAACAACGACGGTTTTTCGGTCTGCCGACATGTTCACCAGGGCATCGTATAACAGCTGAGTCTGTTCCCAGCTCTTTGAGGTCTCGCCCGACGGAATCACGGCCATCTGGACATCGGCACCGGCCGCTCGAAGGCTCGCGACGGTTCTTGCTCCGTGCGATGCCAGAAGAGCCTGGTCCGCGATCACCAGGAAGCGGTTCTTTGCCAGCTCACCCAGCCCATTCCAGACTGAAAACACCTGAGCGGCTCGATCAACGCCTCGAAACTGAATGTCGATTCGGTAACTTCGAGCCCCGAGTTCGACAAGGACCGTTCGAGCCTGTGCGTATGGTGTGTTCATGGCAAATCGCGTCAATCTGAAACAGCAAAACCCGTTTTGGCGAAACAACACGCACCAGACAGTGTCACTGTTGCACGTCCGGAGTTGCACATGTCAGATATGTGCTCCGGTTCATGTCCGCCAGAAGCTGAGACACCTGAAACAGGCTGTTTCCCCAAAAGAAAAGTCAGAATCCTGTATGCTCGCGAAGCGTATCATCCCCTGCCTGGACGTCCACGCAGGTCGAGTTGTGAAGGGTGTGAATTTCGTGAATCTCCAGGACGCAGGAGATCCCGTCGAGATTGCTCGCCGCTATGAACAACAGGGAGCCGATGAACTGGTCTTTTTGGATATCACGGCCAGCCACGAACAGCGAGACATCATTCTTGACGTCGTTTCTCGCACATCCGAAGTGGTCTTCATGCCGCTGACCGTGGGCGGTGGCATTCGGACACTGGATGACATTCGACGACTCCTGAACGCCGGCTGCGACAAGGTTTCGATCAATTCAACGGCCGTCAAGAATCCGCAGTTTGTCCGAGAAGCCGCTCTGCGTTTTGGCAGCCAGTGCATCGTGGTCAACATCGACCCCAAACGAATCCAGAAAGACGGACGCGAGATGTGGGACGTCCACATCAACGGTGGCCGTGTTCCCACGGGGCTGCACGCGGTCGAGTGGGCGATCGAAGTGGAAAAGCTGGGCGCTGGGGAAATCGTACTCACCTGCATGGATGCTGATGGGACAAAGGACGGTTACGATCTGGAGATTACTCGAGCCGTGGCTGACGCGGTTTCCATCCCCGTCGTCGCCAGCGGTGGAGCGGGTTCGCCGGAGCATATGTTCCAGGCAGTCACTCAGGGTGGAGCCAGTGCGGCTTTGGCGGCCAGCATTTTTCATTACGGGACCTACACGATCGAACAAACCAAGCGTTACATGCAGGAACGCGGTGTCACTGTGCGACTCTGAGCAGCCCGAAACGGTGGGTTTGCGAGTGAGAACGCCCTCTGTTTTTCACAGACTGCCATAACACCAGTCGGGAAAGCTCGTCGTCCGGCAACCAGACAGTTGGCCATTTCACGTTTCTGTTCGAAACACAAACTGTTTTGCTCAAAGCACTTATCGCGAGCCCGAAGCTGGAGTGACCGTAAGACAGCGGGAGTTTCCAGTTCGAGACGTCATGGTTTCCGCATGGCCAGAACTCGACCTGACGGATATCCTTCGCCGTGTCATTTGTCTCTGTTTTCAACCATCGAGGCTTCCCCATGTTGCCGGTTTGCCGCGTGCTTTCCATGCTCCGCCTGCTGACATCTGTGCTGGTGCTGTTTGCCTGTTCGTCCATCTCGGTTGCTCAGCAGCTGGATCTGGGGGACCTGGGTGCACCGGAAGTCTTTGGCAACGTGACGGACGCGGAAGCAACCGTTTCGGCGACACTCACTACTCTGGATGCTCAGACGACCGAACTGAAAGTCACCGTCAAGCTGCCGGACGACTTCTACACGTATTCGATGAACAAGTCGTTTGGCGCGGCCACGACGATTACGCTCATTGAATCGGGTGGCCTCAAGGAAACGGGTGAATGGACGCCGGACCGAGCTCCCAAAGCGGCGTTTGACAAAGATCTTGGCCAGGACGTTGAGAAGTTTTTCAACACGGTCACCTGGACTCAGAAGTTGTCTGGAGAACTGAAGGACGGCCTGGTTGTCAAAGGAGAAGTGACCGGTCAGTTCTGTGGCGGCGGTGCTTGTCGCCAGTATGAGAACGCAGTATTCACGGCGACGCTCGCAAAGGCCTCGGCTTCCGTGACCGCGACGGCACCGTCCGAAGAGGCCGCTGATCCTTCGAAGGCCGCTCTCGATTTCAACTTTGGAACAAGCAAAGCTCCGAAGAAAGGAATCCTGAAAGTTGATGTGTCGCTGTCTCCGGCCAACGCCAAAGTTGGCGACGAAGTCGCGTTGACGTTGAAGGCCACGATTCAGGACCCGTACCACACTTTTGCTCTGGACCAGGATCCGGACATGGCCGGGCTTCCGACTGAGATCGACGCAAAGGTGACGGGATTGACCGAAGTCGATTCTGCATTTACGCCATCCACGGAGCCGGAGGAAGAAAAGCCGCTCCCCGAGATTACTCAACGCGTTCACTACGGCGAGGTGACGTGGACTCGAAAGTACAAAGTCTCCGCTGCTGAGGCCAAGGTTGAAGGCAGCATGAAGTGTCAGGTTTGCCGTGACGGAACCTGCCTGAAGCCGACCATCGAAAAGTTCACGGTCGCCCTAAAGGGAGAAGTGGGCTCTGGATCTCGTTCGACCGACAATCAGTCCACGGCAGAGGTGACTCCTGAAACGACAGGGCCGAATTCTGAAACCGGGACTGAACCTGCTTCCGAAAGCGAAGTTACGCCTGGTCCCGCCGAGGCTGCCGGTGGTGCGCCGCGTGAAGGAATCTGGGCCTTCGTTCTGGCGGCGGTTGGAGCGGGCTTCGCGGCCCTTGCAACACCCTGCGTGTTTCCCATGATCCCGATCACCGTCGCGTTCTTTCTGAAGCAGGAAGAGAAGAAGGCCGGGAGTTCACTCGGTCTGGCCATCGTTTACTGCCTCAGCATTGTCGGAGCGTTCACAGTTCTTGGTGTTCTTACGGCGGCAATCTTCGGAGCGAACACTCTGACCGACTGGGCGAACGGAGCCGTCCTGAATCTCTTCTTCGCTGTTTTGTTCCTGCTGTTTGCATTCATTCTGCTGGGACTGATCAACGTTCAGGTTCCTTCCTGGCTGCTGACATGGACTTCCAAGCGTGAAGCCGCGGGTGGTTTGGCCGGTGTTGTGTTCATGGCGCTGACGTTTACTCTGGTCTCTTTCACCTGCACGTTTGCGTTTGTGGGCGGCTTGCTGGTGGTTGCGGCCCAGGGAGATTATCTCTGGCCGATCATTGGCATGCTTTGCTTTTCCACCGCCTTCGCTTCACCGTTCTTCATCCTGGCGATGTTCCCTCGGCTTTTGAAGAATCTGCCTCGATCCGGTGGATGGATGGAAGACGTCAAGATCGTGATCGGTCTGATCGAACTGGGAGCCGTTGCGAAGTTCCTGAGTGTTGCAGACATCAATTCTTCACCGACCGGCACGCCTCGCTTTATTACCTTCGCAGGCTTCCTGTGGGCACTTGTGGCGTTGTGTGCGGTCGCATTTGTGGCGACGCTTGGTTTCTTCAATCGCTCACGAGTGAAACGAACGGCGTTTGCTCGCCTGTTCTTTGCGGCCGTGTTTCTGCTGCTGGGTGCGAGAATCGCTGCGGGCGTTCTGGGGATCAAGATGTTCCAGGACCCTGTCTGGAATGTCGCCTCGGCCTTTGCACCACCGGAGATCAGAGACGGAGACTTCACGGAGCATCCGGAACTCGGATTGTCCGTCGTGTTTCACGGTGAACAGATCGGTCTGGAATTTGACCGAGCCATCACGGTGGCTCAGAAACAGCAGAAGCTGTTGTTCCTCGATATTACGGGTGTAAACTGCATTAACTGTCGCATTATGGAACGCACGGTTCTGGTGGATCCGCGAGTCACCGAGCTGCTGAAGAACACGGTTCAGGTCCAGCTCTTCGTTGACCATGTTCCAGGCGTTCGCGACCCGGAACGGGCTGAAACGATTAAGGCGGCGAACAACGATGTGGCCATCAAGCTGCTTGGTGACGTGACCATGCCGACCTACGCGGTGCTGTCACCAGATGGGAAGCGCGTGCTGGCGGTGTTCAAGAGTCTTGATTCCTCGGGCGGTGAAGACTTCCTGAAGTTCCTGAACTCGGGCATGTCGAAGTGGGAACAACTCCGAAAGAAGACCGATGTCGCAGCCCGGTAGTCAAGCCGCGGCGTGGATTCGGGTCCGAGGCGCCAGGACTCACAATCTGAAGAATGTGAATGTCGATCTGCCGGCGGGCAAGCTGATTGTCGTGACGGGTGTCAGCGGTTCCGGCAAGAGTTCTCTGGCGTTCGACACGTTGTTCGCGGAAGGCCAGCGTCGGTATCTCGAATGCGTGTCGGTGAAGACTCGCGCCTTGCTGCACCAGCTTCCCAAAGCCGACGTCGATGAAATCATCGGCCTCGCGCCGACGATCAGTGTGGATCAGCGAGTTTCCTCGGTTCCGGTTCGCAGCACACTCGCGACGACCTCCGAGATTCACGATTACCTTCGACTGCTGTATGCCCGAGGCGGCACGGCTCATTGCACGGGTTGCGGAAGGCCCGTGCAGAGACAGTCCGTTGACCAGATTGTCGCGAGGACCCTGAGCCTTCCGGAGCGAACTCGATTGATGATCATGAGCCCGATGGTTCGTGGCCGCAAGGGGGCTCACAAGGATGTCATCGAGCGGATTACTCGACACGGGTTTGTTCGAGTTCGCGTCGATGGTGACGTCCTGGATGTGACCGATCTGAAACCGCTGTCTTCGTCGAAGTCCCATACGATCGAAGCGGTTGTTGATCGCATTGTCATCAAGGAAGGAATCGGCCCGCGGATTCGGGAATCCGTGGAGCTGGCGTGCCGAGAAAGCGACGGCACCTGCATCATCAGTCATGAAGCCAACGGAGTCTGGCAGGAGAAACTCTACAGCACCAGGTTCAACTGCCCGGACTGTGATCTCAGCTTCCCGACTCCTGAACCACGCACGCTCAGTTTCAATTCACCGTGGGGCGCATGCCCTGAATGCACCGGGCTGGGAACTGTTCAGGAAGCTCCTCGAGCTGAGGTCAGCACGTCCAGAAAGCCATCGAGTCATCGCAAAGGTCTTGCGACTGATGCGAAGGCCGACGCTGCGGGAATAGCGAGCCACGACAGCGACCCGCTGGAACAGACGGACCTTCCGTGTCCGCATTGCAACGGCACAAGGCTGCTTCCGTTCTCACGAGCCATCACTTTTCATGGTGTGACGCTTCCGGAGTTTTGTCGGCTGAGTCTTTCGGAGGCGGAAGAAGTCGCCGTGAACTGGCTGGGCTCCGTGACAGAGTCAACGGATGAATCAGTCGTTGCGTCGGCAAACAGTCAGGCCGAAGAATCCACATCGCTGACGCAGGAAGCCCGCCTGGTGGCTCAGCGAACACTTCCGGATATCGTGGCGCGACTGCGATGTTTGAAGGATGTTGGCATCGGTTACCTGACGCTTGACCGGCCGACAAGGACTTTGTCCGGAGGGGAGTTTCAGCGTGCGCGACTTGCAGCGTCGCTCTCATCGCGACTCTTCGGGGCCCATTATGTTCTTGACGAACCCACGTCCGGTCTTCATCCCCGCGATACATCACGATTGATCGACGCATTGCGAAAGCTGCGAGATTCCGGCGGTACGGTGATTGTTGTCGAGCATGATGCCGATGTGATGCAGGCCGCGGACTGGCTTGTGGATCTCGGCCCTGGTGCGGGCTCCGATGGCGGCGAGCTTTTGTTTGCAGGGCCTCCCGCAGATTCCGTGCACGTTGATTCGCCGACCGGGCATTATCTTCGACGCCTGCAGGAAGCATCACGTTCACAGTCACCGTCGGCGCAAGCCTCAGACGAAACGAAACGTTTGCGTCGGAGTCAGCCGCTGTCTGAATCCGAATGCCTGACGATTCATAAAGCTCGCAGCCATAATCTCAGAAACGTCACGGTCAGCATTCCGCTGCGGCGCGTTGTTTGCGTCACGGGAGTCAGCGGATCCGGCAAGAGTTCGCTGATTCAATCCACGCTTGTGCCGTTTGTTCGCGAAGGCCTGAAGTTCGGGGCGGACATCGAGTTCGCGAAACGCGTTTCATGCTGCGACGGGGTTGATGGTCTCCAGTCTTTGCGGCGACTGATTTCACTGGATCAGACGCCGATGGGACGATCCTCACGCAGCTGTCTCGTCACGCTCTCATCGATGTGGGATGATGTGCGTCGAGTGTTTGCCAAAACGCGAGACGCGAGGGCTCGCGGTCTGAAACCGTCACACTTCAGCTTCAACTCCGGCGAAGGACGTTGCCCGGAGTGTCTTGGAACCGGGCAGAAACTCGTACGGCTGTCGTTCCTTCCTGCAGCCGCGGTATCGTGTCCGGCCTGTTCCGGGACTCGGTTTACTCGGCTGGTCCGATCGATTCACTTTCGAGGACGCTCGGTCAGCGACATTCTTCAGATGCGAGTTGACGAAGCGAAGACCTTCTTCTCTGAATTCAAAAGCCTCAGCGACGCACTGGACGTCTTCTGCCAGGTCGGGCTGGGCTACATGCCCCTTGGCCAGCCGACGAGCACGTTTTCCGGCGGGGAAGCTCAGCGCGCTCGGCTTGCGGCGGAGCTCGCATGGCCATCACTTGAGCATACGCTGTATGTCCTTGACGAGCCAACAAGCGGCCTTCATGCATCGGACGCCGGGATGCTGCTTCGCCATCTGCATCGCCTTGCGGATTCCGGGCATAGTGTCATCGTGATTGAGCATCATCCGGACGTCATTCTGGGATCGGACTGGATTGTCGATCTTGGACCGGAAGCCGCGCATGGAGGCGGTCAGGTTCTTTTCAGTGGTCCGACCGATGAACTGCACAAGTGCCGTGACAGCGTGACAGCAACATGGCTCTTCCGAACGTCCTCGCCGGGGAAAGCCCGATGAGCGTCTGGAAGGAAAATCTTAACAAGTGGACGCAGGCCGCATGCGAGCTGGAAGTGCTGAGTCCCAAACCGGGCAATGTTCACCCCGGACAGAATTTTGACGATGCCAGCGTCGATGATTTTCTTCGGTCCGCCCGAGCGATCGCGCCGGTAATGGTGTTGGCTCCGGAACGAACACTGGGGCAAACGATTCTGCAGGCCGTAAAGGCGACGCGGCTGGTTGTTTCTCACAACACCAATCTGGGCATCATCCTGTTGATTGCTCCATTGGCGAAAGTACCACAGGACGTTTCACTGATCGACGGGATCGAGGCGGTTCTGTCGTCGACCACGGTGGAAGACAGTTGCGATGTTTACGAAGCCATACGGATTGCCTCGCCAGGCGGACTGGGCAATGCGGAATCTCAGGATGTGAACTCACGACCAACCGAGACGCTGCTGGAATGCATGAAACTCGCGGCCGACCGAGACATGATTGGGTCTCAGTATGCAACCGGCTTTCGCGACGTGTTGACCAGGGGCCTCGAATGGCTGCTTGAGTCGTCGAGACAGGGACTCGAACAGAAAACTCAGGTCACAGCGCTCGCCTTGAGGCTGCTGGCATCCTTTCCGGATAGCTTGATTCTTCGTCGATGCGGTGAGGCGATTGCGAAAGATGTTCAGCGGCTGGCAACGGACGTGATGCAATGCGGCTGGCCGGAATCAGATGGCGGTCAAGAAGCCTTTCAGCGTCTGGATCGGTTTCTGCGGGAAGACGGCCATCGTCGCAATCCCGGAACGACGGCCGATCTGGTTGCAGCCATTCTTTTTGCCGCGCAGCGAGAACGAGGCTATACGATTCGAGTTTGCTGACCTGGTGTGGGAACCCCAGGAGACGCGTCACGCGCAAGCCGAATGTCGTTGGAGACCTAACTCAGCGGAAGGTTCGCGTGATGCCGCTCCAGGGATGATCTCACTGAGTTGCTGGACGGTCCGACTATTCTGGACGCGGTCGAGTCAGCAGTTCCTGAAATTCGAGTGCGAAGTTTTCGTCGCCAGTCAGGCAGCGGTTGTTCATCGCCAGGATCTTGCGAATTCGTCCGACAGTCAGCTTGGCTGGTCCGGTCAGACGGAGGACGAGATCGTCTGCGGTGAACTGTTCCAGTTCGCGAATCGAGTGGATGCCGAGGAACACGAAGGCTTCACGGGCCTGAATGTCGTTCTGGAAGACCACGTCGAGTGGCGCGTCGATTGGAATACGTGAGCGTCCAAGGCGGCGCTGAGGGGACGTGTCGCGGATTCCCGTGGCGATTGTCGCCTTACGAACGCCCTTCTTTCGAGCAGGAGCTTCTGGTTCCGGCTCCGGTGCGCGGACGGGCTTAGCTTTCTTGACAACGACCGGCTTAGCGGGTTTGGCGGCGGGCTTCTTTCGAGCCACTTTCTTAGCGGGCTTGGCCGCTGTGCGAGAGGTTTTCGCAGGTTTTGCTGCCTTTTTCACTGCCTTCTTTGCCATATTCACTACCCGTCAGACCAGGTTCAGACCGGTCGAATTCGGCCGGTCGAGAAATTCCAGACGCGGTCAGATGATAGCCAATTTGACAGGCGGTTACCCTACAAGGCCCGGATGTTCCTCAAAAAACTCGCGAAGGATCTCAATTTCTTCGTTCGTCAGCAGACCGGAACCGGCCAGTAGCTGTTCTCGCCGCATTCTCCACCGGCCAACGAGTTCGATCAGCTCCTCGCGGGCTGAGTCCATTTCGCTGACGGTATCGCCCGCCAGCCATGGAGACGGGTCGGCTGGCTCTACAAGCTCCCTGAGAAGGCTGACCGTGACCGGCCCAGCTCCGGCAACCTGAAGGCAGCGAGTCTTTGCGGTGAGCCAGTGATCATCGAGTTCCGGCATTGTTCGAGGCCCGTTCAGCACGACACGCAGTGACTGATCATTCGTGGCGGCACAGGCCTTTCCGAGCGATTCGTAAGAGGCGTATAGAACACACTGATCGAGCAGATCCGGGAAGTTCGCATGATTCTGACTCCATCTTTCCCAGGTTCGCAGCAGGCACTCCATCTGAATTTGGGGTGCCATTCCATTCAGCATTGGGAAGCAGTGGAAGAATCCGCAGGGGTGGTCACAAATGGATCCAGGATCGAGCGAATAACGCAGCAAACTGTCGAGCGTCGACACAAACGCCGCACGAAGGGCTGTGAAGGTAATTTCGCAGTTTTGATTTTCCGGCGATGTGGGCATCGTGTGTCCAGAGCGGAGGACCGGTGAGAAGGACTGGTAAAGAAAAGTCAGGTCAGGTGTTCCAGGTAAATCCTGCCACACTTTTGATCGAACTCAAGGTTTGTCGGTCAAAACGTGGGACTCCGGACGTTGTGATTTGGCAACAAACTGTCCCATTCTTCTTTGGGGACCTTGAGTTCTTCTTTTGATCGCATTGGATTTTTGGTTTCTTCCGCGTTTGCTCTGTCTTTGGCGTATGGTCTTCCGCCTCGATTCCTTTGCTTCAACCTGTGCAGTTCTTTATCCGGGAGCTAGAGTCTCGAGCCATCAGTTGGTTGCTCAGCCGAAATTCCCGAGGGGAACGGATGATAGGAGCGACAGTTAACGTCGAGCCAGCGGGCTCCTTTGGGCCAGGGGCCGATCAGCCCTTGTTGAGAGAACCAGTGTGAGTATGGATCCGATTTCTCCGAAATCATCCCCGCTGGAACGGTTCGCTCAGTGGCTTGGACTGGATTCCGCCGTCGCCTTTGCGGTCCTGGCTCGATCGTGGCAATTGTTCACAGGACCAGTGACACAGGTTCTGATCGTCTTTCATTTTTTGAAATCGACGCTCGACTATTACCACGCCTTCAACAGTCTGCTGGGGACTCAGATCTTCGTTGAGCTGGGGCTGAACATTATTGTCATTGCGATCAGCAGCCACGAATGGGCCCGCCTTTCGCTGGTGGATGGAAGACCGAGTGGAGATCCCATTGCACTGTCCCGGCTGGCGTCGCTTTATCGTCGCATGCGTCGCTGGTACACAAGTGCAGCAGTGATCTTTGTGATGGGAATGACATCCGGTGGAATGCTGTACTTCGGAACGACTCAACAGTCCGCAGACCGAGCGGCTGAATCATGGATGGCACCGTGGCTTGTCATGGTGTTCGTCAATGCGATTCAGCTGATCCTGTTGCCAATGACGGCCATGCTGGAAGGATGCCACCAGGTTGCGACGCTGAATCGCGTTCGCTTTTGGCAGGGTGTTGCAGGCACCGCCGCCGTATGGATCACCGTCGCGTCCGGTGGCGGGCTTTGGGCTCTGGTGTTTTCCAGTTCCATTCGTCTTTGTGGCGAACTGTATCTTGTGATGGTCCGCTTCCGTCCGTTCTTTGACACTCTGAATTCCGTCACAAGCGGTCCGGAGATTCACTGGCGCGACGAAGTGCTTCCTCTGCAATGGCGAATCGCCGTTCAGGGAATTCTGCTCTGGTGCGCTTCAGGTCTGCCGCCGCTTCTGGTCTTCTCGACGCTGCCGGAAGGAGAAACGGGCCGCCTCGGCATGACATGGACGATCCTGAGCGCGGCACAGGCAGCCGCGTTGTCCTGGGTGGAAACGCGCCGGCCGCAGTTTGGAGCTCTGATTGCAGAAGCGAAGTATGAGCAGCTGGATCGCATGTTCTTTCGTCAGGCCCGCATGTCCTGCCTTTTGATGGCACTGGCCGGAGCCTTCCTGATGGGGCTCGTCTGGCTGGTGAATGTTCGAAGCGAAGTCATCTGCCAGCGTTTTGCCGAACGACTGTTACCGCTGGCCGGAACGTGCCTGATGGCTTTCGGCTTCATCACGAATCAGCCGGGGCTCTGCGCAAACATCTATGTGCGAGCCCACAAGAGGGATCCGTTTCTTCTGGCCTCCAGTGTGTCCAATATCTCAGTGGCCGTATTGCAGCTTCTTCTTGGCTGGAAGTATGGCGTCACCGGCGTTGCTGCCGGTTATTGTTTTGGAATCACGTTTGTTCAAACACCGCTGCTGCTGATGGTGTGGTGGCGAAGCCGACGCGACTGGCATTGATGCCGCTCTAACGCTCGAAACGCTTCTTTGATAAGAACGAAATCGGCAGGCTCGTCTGACTGCTGGTGATGAGGTCTGAACATGCTTCTGCAATGACCGGCGCGAATTTGAAACCGTGGCCGGAGAACCCAGCGGCGACGACGACTGGTAGATCGTCATGGCGATCCAGCAGGAAGTGACCGTCGGATGTCATCGAATACAGGCACACCGCGGAATTCATGGGTTCATCGGCGACATGTTTGAGACACGTTCGGAGAAATCTCTGAACCGGCAGCAGATCACTTTCTGAAACCGAACGGTCCGTTTGTTCGGGGCTTGTGACCCATTCGCCTCCAGTATGCTCGCCCATCTTGACGAGCCCTTCTGCGACTTCCGGCAGACCATAGAACTGGCCAGCGTCAGTATCCATCAGAAAGATTGGAGCCTGTTTGGTATGTCGCCAGTGATTCGTGGTCGATGGAAACCAAAACAGAGTCTTGCGCCGGATGGTGATCAGCTTTTGATAGTCCGGCAGAAGCGACGTGGTCCATGGACCTGAAGTGACAATAGCAGCAGCTGCTGAGTACACACCTCGGTCCGTGGTGACTTCCACAGAGTTCGCTGAGCCGGAGATTTTCAGGACGGTCTCATTGACTTTCAGCCCCGCTCCGGCAGCCACCGCCAGCCGAAGCTGCTGCTCCACACATCGTTCGACCCAGAGAAATCCGGCGGTGTGCTCAACCGTGACTGAGTGCTCGTGTGGGATCTGCAGGACCGGGTATCGCTCCCCGGCCTGCTGGGCGGTCAGGTTCTCAATCGCGAGTCCGTGAACTCGAGCGGATTCTCGAGCCCCCTGGATCACTTCGGATTCGTCCGGTCCGCTCATCACAAGGTCGCGAGGTTCCAGGAGCTTTGTCCCGGATTGTGATTCGGTTTCGAGCCACCTGTCCCACGCTCGATGCAGCAGAGGAACGTAGTCCGGATGTTCGAAGTAGGCTTTGCGAATGATGCGAGTTTCGCCGTGGGAACTTCCCAGACGGTGAGGCGGAGTGTTGCGGTCAATCCCGATCACCCGCAGTCCACGTCGAGCCAGTTCCAGAAGCGTGGCGGATCCCATGCCGCCACAACCGATGACAATGACGTCGCAACTGGTCATGGAAGCGGCTGCTGCTGAGTCATGCAGTGAAACGCACCGAGGCCCCACACCAGGTCCAGCGCGTCGACTCCGACAACTTCGCGTTCGGGATGACAATCCTTCAGAAGCTGCATCGCCACATCATCAGCGTCGTCCCGGAAAGTCGGAACGATCACGGCCCCGTTGGCCAGATAGTAGTTGCAGTAACACGCGGGCATCCGTGCGTCTTCCTGAAACTTTGGTGAGGGCATACGCAGGGCCATGGGAATCAGAGACTCGCCAGCGCTGTTTTTTGCGTTTTCGACAGCCTGCCAGTTCTCACGCAGTTCGGCCGATTCCGGAGCGTCGTCATCATAAGGTGCCGCCAGCAGAACACGTCGCGCATCGACAAACCTTGCGACCTGGTCGATGTGTCCGTCCGTATCGTCGCCAATGATGCCATGTCCGGGCAGCCAGACGATATTTTTTGCCTGCAGCCAGTGACTCAGTATGCCTTCCATCTGTTCACGCGTCATGCCGGGATTGCGGTTGGGATTCAGAAGACAACTGGAGGTCGTCAGCACAGTCCCAGCGCCATTCCCTTCAATCGCACCGCCTTCCAGAATCAGATTCGGCTTGATCGCTGAAACGTTCACAATGCGGGCGATCGCAGACGCTGTAAGTTCGTCATAGTTCCACGGGGGATACTTGCCGCCCCACGCGTTGTAGTTCCAGTCGATGATGACCTGCGAATTCCGGGCGGCGGTTCCCGGCCGGCCGTTCAGAAAGATCGGGCCATGGTCTCGGCACCACGAATCATTGACCGGAATATCAAACAGCTCAGGCGAGTACTTGCTGCTGTGACGACTGCAGGCGGCATCGATCAGCGGTCGGGCGGAATCGGCAACTCCCGGGCCGCCCGCAAGAATACGAACGGGCTCAAACCGTGCAAGTGCTGCAACGAACTCCGCGAACGCGGCCGGGATACGTTCAAAAATGCCAGGCCAGGTATTGGGATTCACTGGCCAGGCGACCCAGGTCGCAGCGTGAGGTTCCCATTCTGCGGGCCAGCGGTAATCCTGCAGATTGATCATGTGATTTCCTGTCAGCCAAGCGATGACGAATCCAGTCGCTTTCGAAGATACGCTGACCGTTCAACGTTCCGATCAGCGGTCTCAAGGATTTCCCCGTGCAGCTTCTGCAGATGGGCAGGCTGAGTATGAATGAACAACTCATTGACGGTGGCGACGTCCAGGTTGTCGACAAGCCCGAGGCGAATTCCCATTCGCAGGCTGGACAGCAGATGCATGGTTTCTTCTGAACTGATGGATCGAGCACTCGTGAGTGTTCCGAATGCGCGAGCAACCGTATCGTGCAGCTGAGACTTGTTGTCCTTCAGCAGGAGGTCGCGAACCCGCCGTTCCCAGCTGACAATATGAGTCACCACTTCTTTGACTTCCGCGATCAGCGCGGCTTCTGTCTTACCCAGCGTTACCTGATTGGAAATCTGATAGAAGTCGCCCAGGGCCTGACTGCCTTCACCATACAGGCCTCGCACGGCCAGGCTGATCTTCTGAGCGGCCTGGTGAACCTTTTGAATCTCTCGAGTCATTCGCAGTGCGGGAAGGTGAACCATCACGCTGATACGAACGCCTGTACCAACATTTGTGGGGCACGCAGTGAGGTAACCGAGCTGAGGATGGAAGGCAAAAGGCACGGTTGCCTCAATCTGGTCATCGAGCGCGTCGCACTCTTTCCAGCACTCATCCAGAGCGAATCCGCTGTGCAGCACCTGAATGCGCAGATGATCTTCTTCGTTGATCATCACGCTGTGCCGTTCGCCTTCTGAAATCGCAACGGCTCGAGGTCCGTCGCCTCGCGAAAGTTCACGTGAGATCAGCTGTCGCTCCATCAGGAACTGACTGTCGAGCGACGACAGTGTTTCGACGTTGATGTGGTGAACGGGCCGACCAAGAATGCCGCCCTGCACCGCATTTTGCACCATCTGCACGATCTGAAATCGAGCATCAGCGGCGGCTTTGTTGATGAAGGCAAAGCCAGCAACGTTCCGAGCCAGCCGGACTCGACTGGAAATCACAATATCCGATTCCGGCCCATCGCCGCGCAGCCATTCACCGCTGGTCTTCGCCAGCTCCGACAGCCATTCCGAATTCTCTGAACGATCGAGATTCAACGACGGAGTTCCTCAGCAGGGATGATCTCCCTGTTCTCTGCGACTCAACGAGCCGCTATTCAGTTCTCATTTGCCCAATGTGACAGCGCGAAGTGTAGTCACCGGAAGAATACAGGTACAGGGTTACAGCGAACTCGGGTCGGACGATGGCGAATTCTGCAGCGTGTTTTGCATAATTTCTCTGAAAGGCGGACCACGACCCACTCAGGGCTGGGACCGTTCCTGCGGACGCACGCGAGCTTCGAGTTCCGCGATTTCATCCCGAAGTCGAGCGGCTGTTTCGTAGTCTTCCATCTCAATCGCCGTTCGTTGCTCGTTCCGGAGCTGAATCAGACGCGCCTGATCCTGCGTTCCAATCAGCGTTCCTCGCGGACGTTTGCCAATATGTTTGGTGTCTTCGTGAATGTTCTCCAGCAGAGGCATCAGTTCGGCGAAGAATTCTGTGTAATCCTGTGCACAGCCAAATCGTCCACATTCACGAAACTCGTTGAACGTGATCCCGCAATTTGGACAGGTTGCCGGAGACTCCGCGGTCTCCGCCATCAGCTCATCCAGTTTGGATGCGAATTCCGACGACTGCGATGAGTCACCACTTTCGGCTGGTTTGTCGAGGTATTCCCGAGCACATGTGTCGCACAGGTGAATCGCCACCGCTTTGCCTTCACGGATTTCCGTGACGTGCAGAGTGGCGGTCTTTGAACATCGTCGACATTTTTTCATACACCGATTCTCCCGGATCATCCGGAATCGCTGAGTTCTCGTCTGTCAGTTTCTGGCTCACGCGACTCACCATGGCTGGCAGCGTGTCCGCGCGGATCCTGGCCACCGGCTTCGGTTCTCACAAGGTAGCCTTTGGAAAATTCAGCCACCTGAGACACCAACGCTGCTTCGATTCGACTCCGAACCTGCAACTTGAGCCGAAAGTCCGTTCCGCACGTCGCAGTTTACTCTGATGCAAGCCAGTTCGCGATTCTACGCCCTGTCATGGAAAGGGGAAGTTCTTCAAAGTCAGAGACTTTTGCCCAGCGACAGTCGTCCGGAAGTTTGACTCGACGATCCACAACACATTCGAGCACGACCAGCCGGACTTTGTAGCGAGTGACCGAATAGCTGAACTCTGTCCATCGCTGAACGGTTCCAGGCGGTTGAATCAGATACGGAGCCGTCAGTTCCTGCAGCTCCAGAGGAAATTCGGGCGACTGTTCAAAAAGGACTGGCTGTTTCCGGGAAGCTTTCGAGGCTGAATGACCGGATGGCAGGAACGAAAGCGTTGCTTCCGGAACTTCACGACGAAGAAAGTCCCACATTCCAGCCCAGCGCTCGTCAGCCGATCTTCGTCGAAGGCACCACGAATCTTTGTGCCTCAGTGCAATAGCAACTTCGCACACAGGTGTGATCGCGGTGCGGGCTTTGCGGCGAGGAATCTCGTTCTGTGTTTCCTCCGCGGCAGCTCGACACCAGCGTCGCACCGGGCAGTCGTCACAACGAGGCGCGGTCGGAGTACAGACCTGCGAACCAATATCCATCAATGCCTGATTGAAATCACCGGCACGCGAGTTCGGAACGATCTCCTCGGCGAACTGCCACAGTTGCCTCTGTGAGGCAGTCGAACGGACGTCTTCCGGCAAAGCCATCAGCCTGGCATAAAGTCGTTCGGTGTTGGCTTCCACAATAGGAGCCGGGCGATTAAAGGCGAACGACGCGATGGCACCTGCGGTGTAACGACCGATACCGGGAAGAGACTGAAGCGCCTCCAGATCTTCGGGAATCTTTCCGTCAAACTGCGTCATGACCAACTGAGCGGCGCGATGCAGGTTTCTTGCACGGCTGTAATATCCAAGCCCCTCCCACAGCCGCATGATTCGATCAAGCGGCGTTGCTGCAAGAGTGGCGACATCGGGACATTCCGCCGAAAACCGCTCAAAGTACGGCACCACGGCAGCCACCGTCGTTTGCTGCAGCATGATTTCGCTCAGCCAGATCCGATAGGGATCCGCCGACACACGCCATGGCAATTGCCGGCCGTTTCGATCGTACCAGCTCAAGATGGCTTTGCGAAACGCAGCGCGCGCTTCTTTGGGAAGTACGGCTGCTGGTTCACTGGAGCGTCCCTTGCTCATCAGATCGATACAGCTGTGGATGTCTCGATGCTCTTTGCTTCGGCCCAGCACATCTTAAGAGCCGACAAAGCCGTCTCGCCGGACAAAGGACCTGCGGACTTCACACCGCTCAGAGCATCCACGGCCAGTTGCAGTTCGTGAGTAAACGCTTCGCACCATTTGCCGTTGCTGGAAAGTTCCGGATGGATCATCGTTCCGTCGTTCAGAACCACGCTGAGTGGGCGGCTGACGGTCCATTGTCCTGCCAGAGTACCCGCGTCGAACAGAACGGTTGCGTTCTCGAAATACAGCTCATACCCATGAGCAAACTGAAGCCCGCGGGCTGCGATGCCACCGCTGACACAGGTGATCGCCGGTCCATTGTCGTAAAGATACGACGTATGAACATGGTTGACGAAACCTTCCTGCAGGAGTCCTCGCGAGAAGACAGCTTTGGGACTGCCACAGGCATGAGCAATAAAGTGATTGTCGTGAATGTGCAGATCGATTCCCCAGCCGCCAAGTTTGCGGAAATCGGACATGTCGCTGGACCATTCCGGCTTGCAGATCACTCGCTTGAAATGCCCGGCCAGGAGTTTTCCATAGGGCTTGTTCTGAATCAGCTCTGCGGCGAATCGAAACTCTGGAAAGAACGGCAGTACATGAGCGACAAACAGAGGCACGTTCTTTTCTTTGGCCTTGCGAACCATGGCCTCGGCTTCCGGAAGCTGCACGGAGATTGGTTTTTCGACCAGTGTCGGCTTGCCAGCTTCCAGAGATTCCATGACCACATCGAAGTGCTTGTCCGTCGGAAGACAGACGTCGACAAGGTCCACATTGGGGTCAGCGATCAATTCCCGATAGTCAGCATATTTGCTGAGCGCCGAGGTATCAACGTGGCCACCGGGAGGACCAAAGTTGCCCTGAATTGACGTCCAGTCGCCAGACAGCTTTTTCGCATCGCGAGTCGCAATGGCCGTCACCCTGGCGTTCCTGAGATCACGAGCCCCTTCGAAGTGCGTGTAGCCCATGAAGCCAATGCCGATAATGCCAATCCTGGTCACTCGTCAATCTCCGGAACGATCAGTGTTTTTGATGCTCAAACAGGCCTTGCCCTGTCGTCGAGACAGTTTAGCCTGAGCATGCGCAGGCAACAAATCATCGCGTATTCGAGTCATTCCATGACTCGAACCTCGTTCCCTGCATGCAGTCATGACAAGCTTGC
>CAZIGZ010000017.1:0-4635 GCA_964538835.1 uncultured Chitinophaga sp.
TCTTTCCCTGCGCCGGCCAGGAGCCTTCGATGACGAGATCTTCAATCAACAGCAATTCTCGCCCGCGCCAGATGCGAGTTGCTGCGTCGAACGTCAGCGATTCCGTGGAAGGCTCTTCGCCGCTGCTTCCGTCACGCTGCTCGCGCGAGGCTGTGATCATTCCGGCGTTGTTCTGCAGTTCGACTTCCTTCAGTTTCCAGACCAGTCCATTTCGAAGACAGAAGCTGGGTTCGTCTTCCAGAAGCAGCACGTGATTTTCCGCAGGAGCGATTCCCGCCCCGCGGTTGTGATTGGCGTCCTGTGACTTGTTATCCACGGGCAGAACCGGAACAGAAGACGTCTTCGGATCCGGCGGAAGAAACGCGTGAGCATGCATCACAGTTCCCAGAGGAACGTCTCGAAGATCCGCCGGCGCCCCGTGATAGCGCACCATTCCATACGGCAGCATCGCAAACGGATGAGGATCGTTCCGGAAGAACATCCCCGACCCCTGCAACCGAATGCTGCCTCGACGATTCGCGTGATCCACGAAAACAAGTTCACCACGATAAGTGTGAGCCTTTTCGAGAGGAGGGAACACGCCCGCCCGCGGGCGAAAGGGTTCCGACGATTGTTCCTGGTTCTTTGTTCCTGGTTCCTGGCTGACGAGCGGAGCAGGAATAAGAACCATGAACGCAAGAAACGCGCACAACATCCTGAGATGGCGATTAATCGCGAAGCGATGCCAGCATATAGCTGCGGGTGTCAGCCCGCAGAAAGAATGCCCAGGAAATGCGATTGAGCCGCGAAGCGGCGACAGCACTCGTGATTGATTCATTGTGTTCGACTTCGAAATGGTCTGTCGCCGCTTCGCGGCTCATGATGTGGTGGGATCACTGTCTGCAGGCTGACGCCCGCAGCTATATGCTCCGGTCGCTTCGCGACCAACGTCGCCACGAAATTGACGCCAATGAGGCGAGCCATGGGTGGCCTAACCATGGTGTTCGTCTTCGAACAGGTGCTCCATGCGGAATTCGATTCCATGGCGTTGCAGGAAATCGATGTACTCGTCCTGAAATGTTCTCGTTTTGTGATGTTCTTCCTGATTGCGGATGTAGTTTCCAACTAAGTCAATTCGATCGTAGCTGACCGTAAATCCTCCATAGCCCTTTTGCCGTTCGAAATCACTTTGACCAACTTCATCCGTCATCCATTTCGACGAATTTGCTTTGACATCACGAATCACTTCGGACACCGCGATCGCTGGCGACAGACCTGCAAGAATGTGAATGTGATCTTCCACACCACCGATCTCAATCAAGTGCCCCTTCTTCCCTCGAATCGTTCCCCCGATGTACTCGTAGAGACGCTCCTTCAAGTCATTTCGGATACTTCGTCGGCGGTACTTTGTTCCGAAGACAATGTGGTAGGTCAGGCGTGTGAAGCTGCCCATGGTAGTTCCTCAATTGCTGTCGCCGCTTCGCGGCTCATGATGTGTTGAACTGTCTGTCTGCGGGCTGACGCCCGCAGCTATATGCTGCCGTCGCTTCGCGACTATTGCCCCCCGAAATACATCCTAAGAACAAAAACGAACAACAATGATCCGGGAACGAAGAACCAACAACCAAGAACTAAGAACCAATCTCAATCCCCCGATTACTATCCCCAAACCCGTCCGCCTCAACTCCCATCTTCTGTGCCATCAGGAGAAGCAGGTTGCTCATGTGAGCATCAGGGTTGGCGGGGCGACTGCAGAGGGAATAATGCTCGGAGGGCTTGTCGAGCTGATAGCCCTGGAAGTGCCCCTGGTTGAAGTCGAGATGGCTGCCGTGTTTGAGGCCAAGGTTGGAGCCGCCGGCAAGGACGAGCGGCAGGTTGGCGTTGCCATGACTGTGCCCGTATGTCATGCCGCTGCCGAAGAGTGACATCGTGGAACCAAGCATCGGATTTCCGTTCAGATCTTTCGTCTCACCCAGGCGAGTCAGAAAGTAGCTGAACTGCTCAATCGCGAACGTGTCATACTTCGTCAGCTTTTCCATGTAACCCGGGTCGCCGCCATGATGACTGAGCTGATGCCGAGACTCGGTAATGCCAATTTCCGGGATGGAGAACGCGTCGCCTTCACCGCCAAGACTGAACGTGGCGACTCGAGTCACATCGGTCTGGAAGGCCAGCAGAATCAGATCGTAGACCGTTCGGAAGTAATCACCTGCCATCGTGGCGGCCACATCGCGATTCGTTCGCCTGCGATCCGCTTCAGAGATCACCGGCAGCGGCGTATCGAGCCATGCATCCGCACGGCGAGTACGAATCTCCGCTTCGCGAACAGACGTCAGGTACTGGTCGAGTCGCCCTTTGTCGGCGGCTCCCATTTTTTGTTCGAGCTGCCTGACTTCTGCGAGGTTATCATCGAGCACACTCGCTTTGCGACGCAGGGATTTTCTCTGAGCATCCCGGCCGCCTTTGGGTTCTTCAAACAGCGATGCAAAGATCTCACTGCAGCGACGCAGCGCGGGAAGACCGACGCCGTCCGCGGTCCAGGCGAGCGATCCGCCGGTCAGAGCAATCTCCAGTGACGGATAACGAGTATGCTGCGAGGTCACCTCGGCGATCTTCTGGTCCACCGAAATCGTGTTGCGTTCCGATGGCCCAATCTTTCCCCCGGTGAGCCAAATGTTGATGCAGTTGTGATGATGGCCGAGGCTGCCTGGATGATGCAGCCCGCTGATGGGCGTGATCACATCGCGATGTTTCTCCAGCGGCTTGAGCGATCGGGAGAACTCATAATCCTTGCCGGCGGTCGTGATCTGGTAGTTCAGCGAGTGAACTCCGTTGGCGAGATAAATGAAGGCCGCTCTGCGAGGCGACTCGCTGTTGGTCTCCGCGGCCCTGAGCGGAACCATGCATTCGAGAAACGGCAGAGCGATGCAGGTACCGGCGGCACGAAGAGCGTGACGGCGGTCCACGAGCCAGGATTGGGGAAGGAAGTTCATGGTTGCTCCGGGGTGGGGGTGATGGTGGTTGCGATTGGGATTAAGACGAGAGGCAGAGACAGAGGCTGCGGGAGGAATGATTAATGGTTATTGGAAATTGAAAAATGCAAATTGGAATTGGCGACAGGGCGTGACTCAGTCTTTGACAAGAGTTGGCGAGCCGGATTTGGCGGTTACCAGTGATTTGGCGATGATCTTGCAGAGCTGGTCACACCCGTCTCGAAGTGATTCGAGACGCTGTTCTGGAAGTAGTGTTGATCGAACAATCAAACGAATCCAGATCGAACTTTCGCGAAGCTCCTTCAAAACGATGGCGAGTTTGTGAATGAAGTCTTTCTTGCTCTCCGCGGCACAGGCTTCTGCGTAGTTGGGTGCTGGAGAAGTTCCTGATCGTACAAGTTGCGAGGCAATGTGCCGCCCAAGTCGCGTTTCCGGTAGTGCATCAACGGCTTTGCCAACGCGAACCGCAAAATCCAGCAACCGTTCTTCCAGATCCGCTCCTTTCCATCCTTTGTCATTTTGCATTTTCCATTCTCCAATAACCATTAACCATTTCTTCCTTCGCTTATCGTTGCCTTAGCAGCCCCGACGTCGCCACCGCTCGAATCATGTCTCTCACTCCGTATCCTTTCTTCTTCCCTTCTTCCGTGATCAAGCGTAGATCATCTTCGTCGTCGACCGTCAGGACTCGGCGGAGGGCGTAGGTGCAGAGTTGTTCGATGAAGGCTCGGGCGATTTTGTCCTGGTCTTCAATCAACAACCGCTTGAAGTCCACAGCGTTTTGGAAGGAGCGGCCGTCGGGCATTGTTCCGGTGGCATCCACAAGCGGATCTTCACCGACGCCGGTCGGGACATGCTCGCGAGTCCGCCATTGCCCGATCGCGTCGTACTGATCAAAGGCCAGACCCAGCGGATCGATGTTGCGGTGACAGGCCGCGCAGCTTGCGTTGCTCGCGTGAGCTTCGATTCTTTTGCGGATCGTCACTTTGTTGCCGGTGGGTGGGACCGGTTCAATCGGATCCACATTGGCTGGAGGTGAAGGTGGCGTTCGGTTGAAGATTGCTTCGCTCAGCCAAACACCGCGATGCACGGGACGATGGCGAGTTCCGTCGGAGGTCAGTCCAAGGACCGCACCCATCGTCAACAAGCCGCCCCGATGATCTTCCGGCTTCAGCGCGACACGATGAAATCCATCCGCCTGAGGTTCCGGCAGGCCGTAGAAATCACACAGCCTCGCGTTGGCCATCGTCCAGTCCGAATCCAGAAAACTGGAGACCGGAAGGTTCTGCGAAACGACTTCGCGAAAGTACTCCACAGGCTCAGCACGCAGGCTGGTTTCGAGCCAGTCATCGTACGCCGGGTAGAGACTCTTATCGGGCGGAAACATGCCGACTCGATGCAGCTGCAGCCATTGCCGAGAGAAGTCTTCGATGAAACGATTCACCCGACTGTCAGACAGCATTCGATCCACCTGCTGCTCCAGAACGGCCGATGCTTTGTCCGCATCCGCCGAACACAGCTCACCGCGTCGCGCCGCTTCAAACAATGCATCATCGGGCATGGAACTCCACAAAAAATAGGACAGCCGCGACGCCAGTTCCCAGTCCGTCAGACGTTCTCGCGCGGCAGGTTCGCCTTCGACCAGATAGATGAAATTTCTGGA
>CAZIGZ010000017.1:4735-58969 GCA_964538835.1 uncultured Chitinophaga sp.
TCGATCCAGTCCAGCAACACGGTCGAAAAGAGCCCGTTGCCTTTGTCATCAAACATCTGCGGCGCGTTGGGATTCAGCAGCAGAGTTTCGCTGCTGTGAGTGAAGATGTACGAACCGCTGGTGAGAGCATTCCGAAACGCCGCTCCGCCTCGCCGATCCACTCCGTCCGTTGCCACAACGCAGAAGTGCAGCTGAGTCGGCATCTCGAGAAACACGTCGAACTCATACACCTGCGGGCTGTCTTCCGGCGCGGTGATGTCAAACTCGATCAGGCCCTCAACGGTCTCTTCGCTGGTTTCCTTACCGATGCTCAGATGAGCCGGCTGTCCGCCGCGCGGTCGAATGCCGCTCGCCTGCAGACGCATGCGATAGAGCCCGCTATGTTCCGGGCCGGTCGGTCCAAACCAGTGCGACGACAGAGCATTCTGGACTCGACCCGGAAACAGCAGGTATCGCAGAGGACGCTTGATGCCGAATTTGTCGAGAGCTTCCTGTTGTTGCTTTCCGCCGTTGTAGCGAAGCTCTGCCGCTGTCTTTCGAACTTTGCGAGCCTCGCTGGATGTTTTCGGGTAAGCGCGATCCAGCACAATCTCGGCGGCTCGGTAGTATCGGTCCATGTGCGACGGAGAAAGCGTGAGCTGGGAACCGATCCGTTCGAAGCCGTGCCACAGAGTATCCTCATTCAATTCCCCGGGCATCGTCGGATCGTAGCGCACACCGAGCAGATCATAGACCGTGTTCTGGTACTCTTTGCGGCTCAGCCGATAGTGCGCCACGGGGGGCCTCGCCGCCATTCGCATCGCGCGGCCTTCGCGAAGCCGTGCATCGAGATCCGTCACGAACGCCGCGATTTCATCCTGACTTGGTTGAGGCTCCGTCTTTGGAGGCATCTCACCGCTGTTCACCTTATCGATCGCCTCCGCCCAGTGATGAGTATCTGTGCCCAGACGAAAGTCACGAGACAGCTGATCAATTCGAATATCGCCTTCGACTTTTTCCGGACCATGACACCGGATGCAATGAGTCGTCAGGAATTTTTCAAACGGCTCCTCTGCGAAAACGACACCGGACCACGCGAGCCCTGCGATCATCGCCACCATGGTGTGGTTCAGTGACTTGAGAAGTGTGAAGTAGGGATTCACGGATTGATCTCCGGATTGGCGTCGCATTGGTGAGAGCAAGAATACGGCGGGAAGAAGATGTTCGTGCTGGACTGCCAAGTGTAGCGGTTCATGCCGTCAACGACAGGGGCGACACTCTGCAAAGGCTGGATGTCACCGAGCCTGATTCGATTTGATGAATGTGCCGATGCGCTGAATGGCTTCGCGGGATTCCGGGAGTCCTCGGATCTGGAAGACGTGGACCATGCCTGGCCAGATTTCGAGTGTCACGTTGACGCCGTCAGCGCGAGCCTTTTTGGCGACTCGAATAGAATCGTCACGCAGCATTTCTTGTTCACCAAGCTGAATCAACAGCGGCGGCAGGCCTCGGAAGTCGCCAAACAGCGGTGATGCCAGCGGATCACTCGGATCTGTGGCTCCCAGATATCGCTCACGAAATTCCGGCATGGTGCGCGAACTGATGATGGGATCAACGACGGATTTCAGAGACTGGCTGGACAATGTGAAGTCCGTGGCCGGCGAAATTGGAATCGCTCCTGACGGAAGTGTTATGTTCCGTTGCTTCAGAGCCAGCAGTGTCGCGAGTGTCAGATTTCCTCCTGCAGAATCCCCCGCGATGAATGTCGAGTTGGCTGCTGCCGGACCATTCGGGCCGTTTGCCAGCATCCATTCGTACGCGGCAACGCAGTCGTTAAGTCCCGCCGGAAACGGATGCTCGGGAGCCAGACGATAATCCGGCATCAGCACCGCACAGCCAGCCGCAGCGGAGATCTCAGCGGCGAGCGGAAGATAGTTGCCGGCGGAACCAGACACCCAGCCGCCGCCATGAAGATACAGCAGTCGAACATCCAGATTCGCCCCCGGCGCGATGACCCATTCACAGGGCACGTCGCCGACCTTGAGCTTTGTCAGCGTGACGCCGGGCGTCGCGGGTTCCTGACGAGTTCCCATGCCGGCTCGCAGGCCGTTCAGATCGAAGTGCTCAGCTCCGAACGGAGGAGACTGCTGACGCTTCTCCAGAAACTGCAAGCCTTCGGCCGAGACCGCTCGCTGCCACACATCGGGCGAAGAATGTCGCCGAGTGGGTTCCAGGAGATCGGCGACTGCCAGTTGTTCGAACACCAGATGCGACTGGCTTCCTTCGTAGACGATGCCGACATAGTCCGCGTTGATGCGAGTCAGGCTCGGGTAGCCAGCTCCCAGGCCTTCATCCAGAAGCCAGTGATGCGAATCAGGCCACGTCATTCCGTCGTCGAAGCTGACCTGCACGGTTTGATGAGTCCGCCCCTGCTGCGTGTGAGGATTCGCGAAGAACAGCACGGGCTGCAGCTTTCGATAACACATCGTATCGATCATCAGCAGACTTCCATTGCAATTGGGCTCGATCAGGGTATTGCGGCTGGTGGCGTGTTGCTGCCACGACCGGCCGAGATCGCGAGTCACAGCGACCGCACGGAACCGTTCATGATCGTTGCGAATGTTGAGCATGATGGATCCGTCGCTCAACAGCGCGGCCTGACATTCGTTGCCGCCTTCGAACGCCGGTTGACCGACAGTCCACGACTTCCCATGGTCGCGACTGATCATGATGGTCGCAAAGGTCGCCAGTCGATCTCTGCCCGTGCGCCCCTGAACCGGCATCACGAGCGTTCCGTCCGACAGACAGAAACCGGACTGCGGTGACGGCGCAAGAAGCCACCAGGATTCGTGCTTGAGCTGTCGAGTCAGGTTCTCGGGCGGCGACCAGGTGAGTCCGTCATCCGTTGAGCGGACCATCATGAACTGAGCAGCTGTGCCGATTTCAAAGCCCGGTTCGGAACCATCATCATTCCACTGATGCTTGCCCGGCTTTCCATTCATCCAGACGGCGAAGCAGAAGATCTCGCCAGTCTGTCGATCAACGATGATGCCTGGATCGCTGCAGCCGTTCTGTTCCTGCGGCAGTCCGCCATATTCACCCATGTCCATGATGACACGAGTCGGTTCCCAGGTCGTGCCGCGGTCCGTGCTGCGGCTGAGCCCGATATCGATGTCTTCCTGCAGGTCACGTCCCATGCGCCGACGCATGTCGTACACACACAGGAGCGTGCCGTTCTTGGTCGTTGTCAGTGCCGGGATTCGATAGGTGTGGACGCCATCATCGTTGTGACGGCGAAGAGCAACGCCGATGCGATGCTTCGAATTGGCGACGTCGTTTTCCGGCGTCACGGTCCCTGCGGATGTCTCGATCGACGTGCAGGAGGATGAGATCTGATGCTGCAGATGGACGCGTTGTCTGAGTCGACACGAAAGCCAGAAGACATTCTTCCCGGGCTTCAGCGGCGAGACACCTCGGAACGTGATTGTCTCTGCGGGCGGCATCGAATCGCCGACAGGGTTCACCGGGGAGAAAGGCTCCTGGTCATCCGTTGAGAACAGTGTCAGTGATTCGATGTCATTCAGATCATCGGTGCCATTGAGCGAAACCGTTAGAGCCTGAAATGCGACGTCCGGCTTTTCACCCGTATCGACAACAATTCGCATCAGCGGACCGTGCTCATTGCGAACAAGGATCGGATGCACGGGCTGTCTGACGGTTGCTCTGATTCCGTTCGCGGCTTTCGTCTCGCCCGCCACCGCCACTGGGTGAGTTGCGAGGAGCATCAGCGAGATCGCCACTACCAGCCGCCGCGTGAGAGCCAGATCGAACGTCCGCTGGAATTCTCTGAGCTTCATCGTCTGTTCCTGTGTTTCAGGATCAAGATGCCCTTTGAGTCTTACTCTGTTGCTGCCGCAAAGTTACCGTAAACTGCCGCCAGTGTGCACCATGACGAGACTCAAACGCCAGCTTGAAGGTCAGTTGATTCAGACATGATCATCGAAACCCCATCCAAACCGGTTGCCAGCTCCCTCTGGTTTGGGAGCCATTCATGAGCGACGCATCAAGCCCACTCGTGCCTCAGGGACAGGTCCTGATCTACACGGACGGCGGATCGCAGCTTCGAGTTCGACTGGACGACAACACCGTCTGGCTCACACAGAAACTGATGGCGGAGCTGTACGGGGTCACCGTGGCGAAGGTCAACGAACATTTGGCTGGCATCTACAAAGACGGTGAATTGCTTGAAGAAGCAACTATTCGGAATTTCCTAATAGTTCAACGCGAAGGCAGTCGCGACGTTTCCCGCAACGTCGATCACTATTCTCTCGAAGCCATGACTCATGTCGATGGTTCGCGATGAACGCCCCCGATTTCATCACCTTCCATCATTCACAGGCCAATCATCCGTTCGGAAGGGAGACGCCGGGAGGCCGGCCTGGTTAAAGAGGTTGCAGTCGGGGTCGGCGGACCAGGCGTAACGGGCGGCGACGGGTTTGGGAACGTCGGGGCTGGAGATGACGACCGTGTTGCCTTCGATGCGGGCATTGGCGGGTTTCCACTGCCGATCTTCGCCCGCAATCACGAAGCCTTTCAGTGCGCCGCCTTTGGCACCCAGGCCTTTTTCGGTGTGACGGAACGTGACAACGATCGTATCGCCCTGAACCTTATGTCCCGTTGGCACCGGGCCTGACGTCGCCAAATCATTCTGCCCATAGACGGCTCCTCGCGCCCAGAGGGCCAGGCGATGACCGACGTCCTGTTTATTCTTTGGATGGATGTCCTTCGTCTCGCCGATGTCGACGGTGATCGCCATGCCCGTTTTGGGAAGGCTCAGAGTCTTCAGCATGGCTTCACGCACCAGCGACCACCCTTCTCCATCGCGGCCAAAGTTGGGAAGCTGAACCCAGGCAAACGGAAGCTCTTCGCCCCAGCGTGCTCGCCAGTCTTTCACCAGCAGAGGCAACTGGTGCTGATACAGGGCCCCTTTGCCGGGCTGCGAATTGGCTTCACCCTGATACCATACGACTCCTCGGATCGCGTACGGAATCAGCGGCGCGATTTTGCCGTTGAACAAACCGCCTGGCACAGTTTCCAGAGGATCACGAGGCCGACGCGGCGGCTGCTTGCCGTCCTTCTTGGCCTGTTCGGACTGAGTCTTCCAGCGAGCAATCTGCTTCTCGTAGTTCGCCTTCATCGTGGCCTCGTCGAGCTCACCGCTCTTGCTGCCAACGGCATCCTTCAGCTCCGGCACCGACGCCTGAGCATCCGCGGCGATCCATGCTTCAATCGGAGTTCCGCCGACGGACGAATTGATCAGCCCGACGGGCACATTCAGTTCGCGATGCAGCTCACGCCCGAAAAAGTACAGAGTCGCAGAATACCCAGCGACGGTTTCCGGGGAACACACGGTCCACTTGCCTTTGCTGTCGGACTGGATCGTCGCGGCCCCTTTGGAGTCTTCTTTGAACATCCGAATGAGCGGGAACCTGGCTGCTGCTTGTTCTGCTTCAAAATCCTTCGCGCGGTTGACGGTCATCGCCATGTTGGACTGACCGGAGCCCAGCCAGACTTCGCCGACCAGAACATCTGCGACCTCCAGTTTGCGATCCGGTTTCTCCGACCGCACGGTCAGGGTTCGTGATTCCACGCTGGCGAACAACGGTTCGAGCTTCGCCTGCCATCGTCCGGATTCATCAGCGACCGCGCTTTGCTTCTGCTCACCAAATTCAACGGAGATCTTTTCGCCCGGATCAGCCCAGCCCCAGACCGGCACCGGCTTGCCCTGCTGCAACACCATATGATCCGAAAACACAGTCGCCAGTTTGAGTTCGCCCGCCGAGACGAAGCACAGCGGAAGCAGCAACAACGTGGCGAAGAACGTGAAAGAATGTTTCATGAGTATGCAGACTTCATAGAGAGAGTATGGGGTTCTCGCGTCGGAGACACGAGCCACATATCTTGTGCGGCCTTCGTGTTCTCTGCAAACCACTTGTGCCGTGCATTTCTAGCAGGAAATGAGACACTTCTCAGACAATTTCTGTTGCAGAGGGTCTTTTTGGATTCGCCGGAACAATGGGGTCGGTGAAGTGGTCGCCACGCAACGAGCGAGGCTGGTCGAGGGGGGAACATGGCAAAGAAGAAGTCAACAACTCCGCGAGTCACAAGCAAGCCCATGGTCAAAGCGAAGACCACAACGGCAAGTACGACTCAGCCAGCTGCAGAACGCCGAGCGGCCGACGCAGAACTGAGCAGGCTTGTGGAAAAATTTGCGCCAGCCCATCAACGGCTGATCAGTGCTTTGCGGCATTCATTAAGGAAGCGAATGCCGACGACCTGCGAAATTGTGTACGAGTACCGCGATTGCTTCGTCATCAGCTATTCGCCGAATGATCATGGCTACGAGGGCATTTTCGCAATCCGAGGCAGTCAGAACGGCGTCAAGTTCTACTTCAATCGCGGCAAGGAACTGCCTGATCCCTCAAAGCTATTGAAAGGCTCCGGCACGATGGCGCGTTCGATCGACGTTGAAAGTGCATCGGTCCTGGCTCGTCCGGATGTCGCAAGTTTGATCGACGCAGCGCTGGCTCTGAACACCATCCCGTTTGCAGAAACCGGCCGCGGCTCGGTGGTTGTGCGTTCCACGAAAGCGTCTTCTGCGACGCGAAAGTAAAGTTAAACCGCTGACAGATACGTATTTTGTTCGCTTACCTGGTTCATGTGTGGAAGTGCGACGAAGTGTGTAGCGTTTGTTCGGCCAACAATTCCAGACAGGCATCGCATGATTCACGCCGACCAGTTAACTCGCACGTATCAGATCGGAACTCAGCGTATCGAGGCGCTGGCGCGGATCTCGTTGACGATTCAGGAAGGCCAGCGGACGGCGATCATTGGACGGAGTGGTTCCGGCAAGTCCACGCTGTTGAATCTTCTGGCCGGGCTGGATCGACCGAGTGAAGGCTCGCTGATCGTTCACAATCAGCGGCTGGAAGACATTTCGCGGAATCAGATGGCGGAATATCGTCTGAGAACGATCGGTGTCATCTTCCAGTCGTTTCAGCTGGTGCCTCAGCGAACCGCACTTCAAAACGTGGAGTTGCCGTTGATATTGGGCGGAGTGGACCGAAGCCAGCGTCAGAAGATGGCGAAAGACTGGCTGTCGAAGGTCGGGCTTCTCGAACGTCAGCATCATTTACCCAGCCAGCTGTCAGGCGGCGAACAGCAGCGAGTCGCGATTGCTCGCGCCCTGGTGAATCGCCCCAAAGTGATTCTGGCCGATGAACCCACGGGCAATCTGGATACACAGACGGCTGGCGAGATTATGAACCTGCTGATGACTCTTTGTCGCGAGCTGGGAATGACATCGGTAATTGTCACGCATGATGTTCAGGTTGCCAGGACATGCAGCGAAAGGCAGTTTCGCATGACCGCCGGAACCCTGTCGGAGGTCTCCGCTGATGAAGTCCTCTGACCTCTTCGGCACGGCACTGCATAATCTCCGGCAGCGGCGAATACGAACGCTGCTGAACCTGGTCGGCATCGTCACGGGCTGCATTGTGCTGCTGATGACGGCGGCTGGGACGTCCGGAGTACGTCAGGCCTTTCACACACTCTTTGAATCTTCCGACTTCACTCGACACATCTATTTGTTTCCACGCCTTGGTCGCTGGGAGGAGCCGCCGGAAGGAACGATCGTGATTGATGCAAAGATCAGCGATGCTCGGCGGGAACGAATTCGCATGGCCATGGTCAGTGAATGGAATGCGGATCAGCGCAGTTCGGAGGACGAACATGTGATCTCGCTCGAAAAACTGGAGGCCATTCGTCAACTGCCTCACGTGATTTCGGTAATTCCTGAGGCGACATCGTCCTGTACGATTTCGTCGGGAACGTCGATCATTCCCACATGGCTCGGCCCGCTGGATGTTCACAGTGTGGAGGCCGTCAGCCGATTGATCGCAGGCTCTTTACCGAAGCCGGATGATCGTGAAGGTGTTCTGGTGGATGAATTCGTTGCATGGAGAATGGGCTACCGCGACGACGCTGATTTGCCAAAGCTGATCGGGCAGCCGCTGTCGATTGAATATCGAATCACAAAGGCCGGCGTCACAAGAATCTACGACCTTTTGTCAGCAACGCGAGGTTCGCTGGATATTGGTCAGATTCAGCAACAGACGCAGTTCCTGCAAACCCTGGTTCAGCTGATCGGTGATCTCGACAGGACAACGCTATCAGAGGAACAGAAGAATCAGTTACGAAGTCTGATCGGCAGCGGACTTGGCACGGATGAGAAGGAAGAAATCGTCTGCACTCGAGAATTCATTGTACGAGGCATCTCCTATTCAGGATCAGCGAACTCCGTCACCTCGCTGTTTCGTCAGTGGTTCATGAATCGCACCGGCGGTGGATTGATGATTCATCCCGACGTCGCGACCGAAATCTACCTGAGTCGTCCGGATACCACATCGTTCTTCAACGCGACAGTGACGGTTGATCGGTCGACGAATCTGGAAGAAGTGACGATGGCTCTGGAGAAACTGAAGCTCCAGCCACAATCCGCGCTGGGAGTGTTGAAGAGCATTGACTACCAGATTGAACAGAGTTCGTGGATCGTCTACGGAATAGCGGTTGCCATCCTGCTGACAGCAGCCGTGGGGATGTCAAACGCTCTGGTGCTTTCGATTGTGGAACGAACTCCGGAGTTTGGCATCATGAAATCCCTGGGGGCTCGAGATTCGGACATCCTGAAGCTGATGATCGCTGAGGGCGCAATCCTGGGTTTGATTGGTGCGACCATCGCTGTTCTGGTGAGTATTGTGCTGGGGACCTGCGGCCAGTTTCTGCTGAAAGCCTACGTCGAATCACAGGTCCAGACGGAGCTGGCAGGCAACCTGTTCCAGTTCCAACTGGTTCCAGCACTGCTCATCGTTGTGATTTCGGTCATTCTCTGCACCTTCGCCAGCATCCTTCCCGCCTGGCGTGCCGCCCGTCTGGACCCCGTCGTCGCCATGCGCCGAGTGTAAAGCGACTGTCCTCAATCGCTTCCGTTCACGTTCGAAAAGCCGACTCTCTTAAACTCATAATCCTAATCTTCATCTTCATCTTAATCCCGCCTCTTACCGGCAAGGCGCGAACCGCGCTGCAGGCTCCCGTCATCCCTTTGATAACAACTGTCGCGAGTCTGATTCGCCCGGAAGTTCAGGGCGGTGAGGTCCATCGAGAGTCCCACGCAAAAAAGGCCGAAAAACACCGTGCGAGCGGAATCTGCATGATCCGGCATGACGGCTGCTCTTTCCGAGTCCAGCCCTGGTTGTCCTGCTGTTTTGTATCCATGACGGAGCAAAGCCATGTGGAATGTGATTCGGTCGGTTCTGTTCGGAGATGGTGTTTCCAGCGTTGGTTCAGATTCCAGCCGGCGTCATCAGGCGACGTCTCCGGTTGTTGCGGAGACTCAGACACTGGAAGCTCGTGAGGTCATGTCGGCCAGCACGATTCATGACTGGAACGAAGTGCTGCTGGATGCGATTCGAGAAGAACAGCCGGCTCCTCCGATGGCATCGCGAGCGATGGCGATTGTGAGCACGGCGGTCTTTGATGCCGTGAACTCCATCGACGGTCGTTATGAATCGTACATGACCTTTGCCAACGTTAGTCCTTTGGCATCTAAAGACGCTGCTGCCGCCGCTGCTGCTCACCGAACACTGTCAGCCCTGTTTCCTTCGCAGCGCTACTACTTTGATGCAGCTTTGAATGCGACTCTGTCTGCGATTCCTCGCGGTTCACTGCGTGATGCCGGAATCGGAGCCGGTGTCTTCGTTGCCGATCGCATTTTGAATGCTCGTCGAACCGACGGCTGGGATCGGATCGTAACTTATATTCCTGGCGACTATGCTGGCGACTGGAATCCAACGGCCCCTGATTACGCTCCGGCCGTGCTTCCTCAGTGGGGACTGGTACGACCATGGGCCATGAGTCGACAGAATCAGTTTCTTCCCGCTGCTCCTCCGTCCATGACGTCGGCTCAGTATGCTCGTGATTTGAATGAAGTGAAGGCGATCGGCTCAGCCAACAGTCGAGTCCGAACGAACGACCAGACGAACATTGCATTGTTCTGGGCCGGTACTGCGGGAACCGCCACACCTCCAGGTCAGTGGAACATGATCGCTCAGACCATTGCTCAGGGCGAAGGCCTGTCGATGGAAGAGAGTGCTCGCATGTACGCCGTGCTGAATATCGGTCTGGCCGACGCCGCGATCACATCGTGGCATGCCAAGTACCTGTACGACCTGTGGCGACCCATCGACGCGATTCGCAACGCGGATCTCGATCAGAACCTGTCGACCGTTCGTGACGCTTCGTGGACACCACTTTTGAAGACACCTGCGTTTCCAACCTACACATCTGGTCACAGCACCTTCAGTGCAACTGCTGCGGCCGTGCTGTCGGATGTCTTTGGAACGGATGCGATTGGCTTTGTGGCTCGATCGGAGATCGTGGGTGTTCCCGATCGGCTTTACACGAATCTTCGAGCTGCGGCCGCGGAAGCCGGATTGAGCCGCATCTATGGAGGAATTCACTTCCAGTTTGACAATGCAGCCGGACTCTCCAGCGGCGATGCACTCGGACGGTTCGTTGCGGCCAACTGTCTGCCGATGCGAGCCGGTGCACAGGTTGTGAACGGAGCCCTTCAGGTCTTCGGGACCAGTCGCAGCGATACGATTCGAATTGATGTCTGGGGTTCGTCACTGAACATCATGATCAACGGACGAACGATGCTGACAACACCTGGTACCTGGATCTCCTGCATCTGTATCGACGCCGGACCGGGACATGATGACGTCTGGATCAGTTCCCGAATCGGTATCTCCGCTACCATCGAAGGCGGCACAGGCAATGACCGGCTGTCCGGTGGCAGCGGCAACGATACGCTGTTCGGCGATTCAGGAAACGACATTCTGTTCGGCAACTGGGGGAACGACGGCCTGTACGGCGGACTCGGTGACGATACGCTCGACGGCGGCGCGGGCTTCAATTCTCTGAATGCCGGCTTCGGTTTCGACACGCTCTACATCAACCGCTTCCGAGACATCTTTGATCTCGGTCCTGGCCGCAAGCGAGTTTTCTGGCGATAGCGTGCCGGCTGCTGTCCTGTGGCAGGTAACGCACGATGTCTGCTGGATCCTGCAAATGCAGACGCGAGATCTGACGAAGGGATTGCGAGTGAGGCAGGTTTGTGGTCAAGATATGAGGAGAATGATGGTGGATTGATGATGAGCGTGCTGTTCGGGAAATGCGAACAGCGACTCTGTGCGAGGCAAAAAGATGGCGTGGAACGTCAGTGAGATTCATCGGCGGGATTTGCTGCGAGTCGGCGGGGCCGGCTTGCTGGGATTGACTCTGCCGAAGTGGCTGAAGGCGGCCGATCAGCAGCCCGCGGCGGCTCGACGTGCTCCTGCGAAGTCTGTCATCTTTCTGTTCCAGTGGGGTGGACCGAGTCATGTGGATACGTTCGACATGAAGCCGGACGCTCCGGACGGTTATCGGTCTCTCTACAAGACCATTCCGACCTCCGTGCCTGGCATGATGGTGTGTGAGCATCTGCCAAAGACCGCGAAAGTGATGCACCAGTTTGCTCAGATTCGAACGGTGCATCATCGAATGAACAACCACAACTCCGCAGGCTACACGGCGCTGACGGGGTATGAGCCGCCGATTGACGATCAGCGGCTTCGCGAATCGCTGGATCTGTCACCCTCGTACGGATCTGTTGTTGACGCCATTGCTCCGAATACGAATGGGATGCCGACGAGCGTCGCGTTTCCCTACCAGATCGCCGATGGCTCCATCACGCCGGGGCAGCGAGCCAGCTTCCTGGGCAAGCAGCATGATCCGCTGTTCTTCAAGGATGATCCGAATGCGAAAGACTTCAGACTGTCGCAGTTGAGTCTTCCGTCTGACATTTCCCTGGACCGGTTGAGCAATCGCCGAGGACTTCAGGAGATCATCAATCAGCAGGCCAGGGAGCTCGATCAGTCTGACGCCGCAAAAGGCCTGGACGCCTATTACACTCGCGCGCTGGAGATGCTGAATTCCACCAAAGTGCGAGACGCGTTCGATTTGTCGCGCGAACCGAATGTTCTGCGAGAAGCGTACGGGCGAACGACCTATGGACAGAGCTGCCTGCTGGCTCGACGTCTGGTCGAATCCGGCGTCAAGTTTGTGACCGTGTACTTTGCTCCCAGCATCGGAGGTCGAAGCAAGACCGATGGAGGATGGGACACACATGGTTTCGACAATACTCGCATGTATGAGATTCTGCCCGAATGGCATCTGCCTGTGACCGAACAGACTCTGCCGGTCCTTCTGAATGATCTGAGCGATCGAGGACTATTGGAGGAGACTCTGGTTGTCTGGATGGGCGAGTTTGGTCGGACGCCAAAGATTAACGACAACATCAGCCGCGATCACTGGCCGAAATGCTACACCGTGCTGATGGCCGGCGGGGGAACTCAGGGCGGCGCGGTTTACGGAGCGTCTGACAAGTACGGCGCCGTCCCGGATCGCGATCCGGTGACGACGGGTGATCTGGCCGCGACGATGTTTCATGCGCTTGGGATCGATCACAACATTGAAGTGCACGACAACCTGAATCGTCCTCTGCCGCTCGCCAAAGGCCGGCCTGTGACCGAGATCTTTGCATAGTGCATAGCGATTGTCCTCAATCGTTCCGTAACTCTTCCTTCACACCCTGGCTGGAGCTGTGACCAGGATGCCCGGTCAGGAGTAGGAAATGGTTCATGGTGACTGGAGATTGAAAATGCAAAGTGAAGGGATCGCTGGCGCAGACAGGAACGGGCGTGTTGTTTGGCGGAGCGAACAACGACTTTGGGATTTCACAGGGAGGCCTGCCGGTTTTTGAACAGATTTACCGGGAATTTGTCTGACGGATGGAAAAAGCTGAGGCAAACGGGCATCGAAAGCGGCGAAAATTTGGTGTTCGGCAACGTCCCTGTTGAGATTCGACGGGCGATGGCTCACCATTCCGCTTTGACGCAACGTCGGTCCGTCGCATCTTCATCGCGTTGAAGATGATCGCAGGGCTGGCATCACCGTTTAGCCGACTTCAAGCGCACTCATGACGACTCTGCGAACCTGTCGCCTGGTAACACTGGGCTGCAAAGTCAATCAGTATGAAACTCAGCTCGTTCGCGAAGCGCTGCTGCAAAGCGGCTATCGGGAAGCGAAGGACGAAGAGTCCGCGGAGCTGTGCGTCGTCAACACGTGCACGGTCACCAACACGGGTGATTCGAAGTCACGTCAGGTCATTCGCCAGCTGGCTCGCCAGAACCCCGGTGCCAAGACGATCGTCATGGGCTGTTATGCGACTCGCGATCCTCGCGCTGTGTCTGAACTGCCGAATGTGATTGAAGTGGTTACCGACAAGCGTGAGCTTCCGGACGTGCTGTCTCGCTTTGGCGTTTCCGAACTCCCTACCGGCATCACGGAGTTTGAAGGTCGTCAGCGTGCGTTCGTGAAGATTCAGGACGGATGCATTTTGAAGTGTTCGTACTGCATCATTCCCACGGTACGGCCTGGTCTTCGAAGTCGTCGACCGATCGATATCGAAGAAGAGATGCGGGCACTGATTGATCACGGTTATCGTGAGATCGTGATCAGCGGCATTCATATGGGTCACTTCGGTGTGGATACGAACAACCTGGTTCCCGGCGACAAGCCTGAGCGACTGTGGCATCTGCTTCGGCGGCTGGATCGCATTCCCGGCGACTGGCGCATGCGGCTGTCGAGCATCGAAGCGGTGGAAGTCAACGAAGAGTTTATTCGTGCGGCGGGAGACTGTGAGCATCTGTGTCCTCAGTTCCACCCGGCACTCCAAAGCGGCAGCAACTCGGTGCTGACTCGTATGCGTCGACGTTATCGAGTCGAACGGTTTTTGGAACGGCTGGAACAGATTCGCGACATGCTGGGCAACGACCCTGCCTTCAGTACAGACGTGATTGTTGGCTTTCCCGGTGAGACAGACGCGGAGTTCGAAGAGACGCTGGAGACCTGTCGCAGGGCGCGTTTCATGAAGGTGCATGTCTTTCCATTTAGTCGACGCGACGGCACTCCGGCCGCAACGATGTCGAATCAGATTCCGCCGGAAGTGATTCGCGAACGAGTCACAATTCTGAGCAATCTGGAGCGAGACCTGGCCGAGCAGTTTTATCGGACTCGCCTCGTATCATCAGCCACCAGCACAGTGGCCACCAGCACCGCCGGCGCTACGTTGAAAGTCCTGGCCGAGCGACCATCGGAATCGCGCGAAGGGTATCTTCGGGGTACCGATCAGTGGTACATGCCCGTCGAGTTTCCGGGGAACGAAGGCGACATCGGGCATTATGTGAACTGCCGTGGACTTTCAGCGTCGCGGGAAGGCGTGCTGGCTGAGCGACTGGATCCGGTTCGTTCGTCCAACGAGCGTCGTCAGTTTGCTCACGAGCCTGCTGACGTGTCTTCCGAAACTGCGATGGATGACGGCTGCGAAAGCAATGGCTGCATTGAGGACCTCAGTTCTGTGGGAATGTCGGTGGTCGAACTGAAAGTGCCCGGATCGAATCTCAGCGCAGGAGCATCATCATGGCCACGCTGATTGCGATCGAAGGGATTGACGGAGCTGGCAAGGGAACTCAGGCGGGCCGCCTTGTGCAGTCGCTGAAGGATCTTGGGTACCGAGTCGACACGCTGCAGTTTCCAAGATACAGCCAGACCACATTCGGGTCGGCGATTGGAGATTTCCTGAACGGCCGCTTTGGTTCCCTGAACGACGTGCATCCTCAGCTGGCTGCCGTTCTTTACGCAGGCGATCGCTTTGAATCTCGATCCTTGCTGATGCAGATGATGGAAGACAATGACGTCGTCGTGCTGGATCGGTTTGTCGGTTCCAACCTTGCGCATCAGTCCGCCAAGCTTGATGGCGAACAGCGACACGCACTGATCGAATGGATTGAGAAGGTGGAGTTTGGAGTCTTCGGACTTCCTCGCCCGAGCCTGACGGTACTGATCGATATGTCCAGTCAGATGAGCCGCGAGCTGGTCTCACGCAAAGCGACTCGTGACTACACCACTCAGGAAGCCGATCTGCAGGAATCGGATCTGCCGTATCTGGAACGCGTGCGTCGCTGCTACCTGGCGCTGTCTCACAGCCGACTGGACTGGCGAACGGTCCACGGATTGAAAGACGATGGAAGCCTGCGAACCATCGACTGTGTCGCGGAAGAGATTCTGGGGCACGTGCGGACTCAACTTGCCGGAGCATGACATGGCTGATCGCACTGAACGACGCATCGTCACCGACCCGGATCCCAGTGGTGAGTTTCACGTGGCCCGTTCAAAAGCGCTGCAGCGGATTGGTCTGCTGATCGTTGGCATGCCGATCGTGTTTTTGTTTCTTCAGCACAGCTTTCAGAAGCGTGCCGAAGCCCTTTATCGTCCGACGATGGCTCTGCGAAATGCCAGCGATGAATCCGGGGAAGCGAAGGAGCTTTGTCGAATCAGGGATGAGCAGATCACGGAAGCGAGCGGACTGGCAGCCAGCCGAACGTATCCGAAGTGCTTCTGGATCCATAATGATTCCGGAGATGAGCCGCGACTGTTTCTGGTTGATGCGCAAGGGACGACGCGACTGATCGCCAGCGTTCAGAACGCAGAAGCGTATGACTGGGAAGACCTGTGTTCGTTTGAAAAAGATGGCAAGTCGTATCTGTTGATCGGGGATACCGGGGATAACGGACGCGTTCGCAAGGGAAAAGACAACGCCTGTCGTTTGTATCTGATCGAAGAGCCGAAAACAGAGCTGTCCGAGAAGAAGATCCGCTCAGTCAAACTGCCCGTCGTTTCGGAAATTGAGTTCACGTATCCCGGCGGTCCGGTGGATTGTGAAAGTCTGGGAGTTGATACGGAAAAGAACCTCATTCTGCTGGTTTCCAAAACAGATCCGTTTCAGTGCCAGGTGTATTCGATTCCTCTGGAGCTGAGCTCGAAGAAGCGAAAAGTGGAAGCCACCTCCGTGCGACAGATCGGAATGGCATGGGCCACAGCGATGGATGTTTCGCCGAACGGCCGAACCATGGTGATCGTGAATCCTCTGAGTGGTGTTCTGGTGCAACGCAGGAAGGACGAAGTGTGGGCCGACGCGTTTGCTCGCCAGGCACTTCCCCTGACGCTGCCGATTCGTCGTCAGGGCGAGACCGTTTGCTTCTCCACTGATGGCAGCCAGTTGTTTCTGAACAGTGAAGGCCAGGGCGAGCCGCTTTGGGTCATGCCTGTTCCCCGCGCTGATGTCGAATAGAAGCTGACAGGCATCGGCGTTACGGGACGCTACGGAATAACAGGCCTTAGCGGTTCGCCGCTTCGATCTGTCGGATAAAGGGCATTGTGATCTTCCAGAGAAGTCGCCAGTCGCTTCATCATGTCCCGCAGCTTTTGGGGATCCTGAGTGGCGAGGTCCTGCTGTTCGAACGGATCCGTGCTCAGGTGGAACAGCTGATAATGAGATCCTCCCGAGGCCCTGCCTGGAAAGTAATGGTAGATGACCTTCCAGTCGGCATCTCGAAAGCTGGTCCAGTAATCGCTGCGATGTGGAGCGTGGGGATAGTGCACAAGAAACTCACTGCGATGATTTCCATCAGGCGCACCTGTGAGGAGCGTTGAGAGATCCTGGCCGTCGATCGTGTGTGATTCCGGCGGCTCTGCACCGGCGACGTTCAGAATGGTTGGGAACAGATCCTGAACAGCAGCCATCTGAGTCTGGATGGTTCCCGGATTGATCGGCAGTCGCTTCTGATGCGGATGATCGGGATCAGGCTTTGCCCATGCCGCGATCATGGGAACTCGCACACCGCCTTCATAGTGGCTTCCCTTGCGGCCTCGCAGAGGAGCCGCGCAGGCAACATCGTGCTCATGTCCCAGCGGAGCGTCCGAACCGTTATCGCCAAGGAAGATCACCAGTGTGTTATTGGCCACGCCCAGCGAATCCAGGTGACGCAGAAGATCACCAAGCGACTTGTCCATGCCTTCAATCAGCGTGGCGAACGCCTGAGCATTCGCGGGCTTGCCGGAGTCTTGATAATGATTGGCAAACCGAGGATCCGAATTGAACGGAGCATGGACCGCGTACTGAGCGAAGTACAGGAAAAATGGCTGCTTGTTCCTGACCGCCTCAGACACGTGTCGAGTCGCCTCTTCAGTCACCGCATCGGTCAGGAACGTGTCTGTTCCATGGTAACGCTCGAGCCCCGGGACCGCGGCGGGATCAGTCTTCTTCACGGGACCGCCAGCGTTGCCATAGTTCTTCTGCCCGTAGTAACTGGCTGGAGCTCCGATCGATGCGCCGGCAACGTTGATGTCAAAGCCAAGGTTTAGTGGATTCGCCCCAGCGAAGTTTCGTGGTGAGAAATGACCTTTTCCCACATGGATCGTACGGTAACCCTGACCTCGCAGAAGACCTGGCAGAGTCACATCGCCGGACGACAGACCAAGCCAGTTCCAGTCCTGTGGCCCCAGCGGTCCTCGATTGTTCGAATCCGGATTGATCCAGTTCGTCGTCCGATGTCGAGCCGCGTTTTGTCCTGTCATCAGGGCGATCCGAGTCGGCGAACAGACGCTCATCGCGTTGAACTGGCTGAACCGGACTCCCCGATCCGCCAGAGCCTGCATCGAGGGTGTGCGGTAGAAGTCGTTCAGCGGATACCTCTGAGGATTGCCTGAGCCATCCGTCAGAAACGCCACCGAACTGTCCATCACGCCCATATCGTCGACAAGCATCACCACAATGTTTGGCTGGCTCGCTCCTACCCGCAAATGCAGATCCCCCGCCCTCGCAGTCACCGCGAAACCGAAGAGACCAGCAACCAGCGTGACAAGAAACGGACCAAACGAAACCTGACGACAGCCCATTGAGGATGCTCCTGAAAGAACGCCTGAGATCGCGGGATGGTCGTCCATTTCCCCATAATCGTCGAGCCGAATCGCGCGCCGTCGACTCGAAAATCTCCAGTCTTTTTACTTATTTTCTCTATTCAGGTGCCTGGCACCTAAACTGGATTTCTCGGTTAGCGATGCCCGCTTTTCGAAGCGTTAAATTGAATCGGTTAGACGATGGCGGGTGACAGGCGGTGAACGGAATTCCAATGGGGCCATGATTCCTCTTGCTTCCGGCTGCAGAACTTTGAGAAACTGTCGATTTCCAGAGAGATAATTCGGGATCAGTGCAGTAAAGGCAGTCTCAATGATTCGGCTCGTTTCGTCTCTAAGTCTTCTTCTTGCTTTGCTTTGCGTTGCGGCACCGGCCAATGGTCAGGGGCTGATCTTTGCTTTGCCGGAAGACGGGACGGCAGTGGAGTATGAAGGTGAGTTGACTCAGGGAACGTCGGCCGACGACGAAAGTCCTCTGAAGTGGGCTTGTGAACTGACGATTCAGTCTGTCGGCAAGGAAGATGCTGAATATCTCGGAACGGTCCAGCCGTGTCGCTGGCTGGAAATCAAGGTTCTGACGGGCAGCAAGAAGGAAACTCGAATCGACCCAGGTCCTTCTGGCTCAAGGATTTACAAGATTCTGGTGCCTGAGAGCGCCGTCAATGGCGAGCCGGTTGATGGGGATGGCATTCCGAACGATATGCTTCCGATCGTCAAGGGATTCCGCCGTATTGGGGAAGAAGCCATTACCCCGATCAAGACGCCGATTCTTCGCTTCTATCCCACGATTTCTCTCCTGTGCAGCTACACGGAACCAGAGATTATTGCGACGAATGCCGCACCTGACGTGATTCTGCAGGGCCCGGCGATTTCAGCGGTCCACAAGAAGGGCAAAATCACGATGGAAAGCCAGAAGATTCGGACTCAGAACGAAGCCGAATACTGGGTTTCCAAAGAAGTGCCATTCGGCCTGGCCCGCTGGGATGTCACAGAAATCACCGAAGAAAAAGAACTCGCCGCTCCTCGATCCGAGTTCAAAGTCACCACCGTCAAGAAGCTGGTCATGAAGCTGTCACGAGTTCGCCAGAATGCTGAGAGCGAACTGGTGACGGACGGAATGTGAGCCCCTCTGGCCAATTTCGGCCAATCGCCGCCAATCCTGAGCAACGGCTTGCCTGTCACAAGGGGCGTCGATATGATCCGCGTTTCGATTTTTCCGGGCAATTTTGCGCGCTGAGCACGAAGTCCGGAGTCTCGGCTGTAACCTCTTGCGCCCGCTGTGTTTACATCGCTGGCGATTTGGGTCGTTTCTGTCGAGGCCGCGTATGTCTACTTTTGGAATAGTGTTCGTTCGTCGTGTTTGAGTCCATTTCACAAGGTTTGGGGAAAGCGTTTTCGGCGTTCCGGGGAACCGGGAAGATCACCGAAAGCAACATCCGCGAAGGCATGCAGCAGGTCCGGAAGGCACTGCTGGAGGCTGATGTTGCGTACGACGTTGTCCAGAGCTTTGTGGAGAAAGTGACTCAGGATGCTGTTGGCGAGCGAGTTCTGAAGTCACTGCGGCCGGAAGAGCAGATCGTCGGTATCGTCCATCAGGAGCTGATCAACCTGATGGGGCCTGTGGATCACACGCTGGCAATTAAGCGTGATGGTCTCAGCGTGATCATGATGTGTGGTTTGCAGGGTTCTGGTAAGACCACAACGTGCGGCAAGCTGGCACGTCGTTTGAAGGAAGCGGGGGTTGCTCCGTTCCTGGTCGCAGCGGACTTGCAGCGACCGGCGGCGATTGAGCAGCTCAAGGTCATTGGCGGTCAGGTCGGATGTCCCGTTTACGCGGAAGACCCGAAGGGCAGCAATCCCGTTCAAGTGTGTAAGAACGGGGTCAAGGAAGCAAAACGTGTTGGCGCGCGGGTCGTGATTCTCGACACCGCTGGACGACTTCACGTCGACGCAGCTCTGATGAAAGAGCTGCAGCAGATTGATAACAGTGTCGCTCCGGACCAGGCTCTTCTGGTTTGTGACGCGATGACCGGTCAGGACGCCGTCAACAGTGCCAAAGCCTTCAATGAAGCGCTGGAGCTGGACGGTGTGATTCTCACCAAGCTGGATGGCGATACTCGGGGCGGGGCGGCTCTGAGCGTCAAGGCTGTGACCGGCGTGCCGATCAAGTTCATTGGCGTGGGTGAGCAGCTGGATCGGCTTGAAGATTTCCATCCGGATCGAATGGCTGGCCGAATTCTCGGGATGGGCGACATCGTATCGCTCTTCGAGAAGGCACAGCGGGAATTCGACGAAGAGGAAATGCTGCGTCAACAGGAGAAGATGCAGCAGGGCAAGTTCACGCTGGAAGATTTCCGCAAGCAGATGCGGCAGATCAAAAAGCTGGGCTCCATGCGAGAAATCATGAAAATGATTCCGGGCATGGGAGGCATCGTCGATCAGATGGGTGATCTGAATCCTGAAGACGATATGCGGCGGATCGAGGGAATTATCAACTCGATGACCCCTGCGGAACGAAGCAATCCGGATCTGATCGACCGCAGTCGACGAAATCGAATTGCGACGGGAAGCGGCGTGCAGCCGGCAGACGTGAACAAACTGCTGAAAGACTTCTCCATGATGGGGAAGATGATGCAGGGAATGTCCAATATGGGGCTTCGAGACCGGATGAGGGCCGTTAAGGGCCTGGCAGACGGTGGTTTCATGAGCCCAGGTGCTGAGATTCAGGAAAAGAAGTTAAGAAGTCAGCGTGGGCCGGTCGACCGAGACGTGGCTCGGGACAAGAAAAAGAAACAACGGAAAGAAGCGGCAAAGGCCAAGAAACGAAACCGGAAACGGTAAATCGGGCTGATTGGCAAATTCTGCCGGTTCTTCCTTTGGAATATGTGTTCACTGTGTGTTCGGTCGCCAGACCGCGGGTCGGACAGGCAGTGTGGTTCTTCAGATAGTTCAGGAGTAGCAATGGCTGTTCGAATCCGCATGAAGAAGATGGGACGAAAGCATCGCCCATTCTTCCGCATCTGTGTGATGGACTCTCAGGTCCAGCGCGATGGCAAGGCAATTGAAGAAGTTGGGTTCTACGACCCGATGGTCCACGACAAAGCCGCTCGAGTGAAGATGAACATTGAGCGAGTGGACTATTGGTTGTCCGTCGGCGCACAGCCAAGCGAAAAGGTGAACGCACTGATTCGCAAGGTGAAGACAAACAAGTTCGGCAAAGCCAAGGCACCTCCGCCGATGCTGGCACCGAAGGTCAAAGAAGCTCCAGCAGCCGAAGCGCCTGCTGAAGCTCCTGCCGCTGAGTAATCCAGAGGTCCGTCGTGACGAGGCCATGGTGAATGTCATGGTCGAAAATGACGGCGGGCTCCTGAGCGTTATGGACGTCGACTGCAATGCGGTTTGATATCCTCACCCTGTTTCCGGAGATGTTTCAGAGTTATCTGGGACAAGGTCACCTGAAGCGGGCTATTGAACGCGGTCTGGTGGATATTCAGCTGCACAATTTTCGGGACTATGCTCCCGGAAAGCGAAAGCAGGTCGATGACAAGCCGTTTGGCGGCGGTCCCGGAATGCTGATCATGTGCCAGCCGGTGTTTGACTGTGTGGAAGCTGTTCAGGCTTCCGGCACAGGCCCCGGAAAACTGCTCATGATGACGCCTCAGGGACGACGTCTGGATCAGAAGCTGGTTGAAGAACTGGCGGAAGAGCCCAGACTTTTGCTTCTGTGTGGTCGTTACGAAGGTTTTGACGATCGAATTCGTCAGGGACTTCAGCCCATGGAAGTTTCGGTCGGCGACTTCATCTGCAACGGTGGAGAAGTCCCGGCCATGCTGATCGTCGATACGGTCATCCGGTTGATTCCGGGTGTTCTGCACGATGAAACCAGCAGCCGTTACGATTCGTTCAGCAACGCCGGGTTATTGGAGCATCCGCAGTTCACGCGTCCTCGTGAGTTTCGCGGAATGGTTGTTCCGGACGTACTGATCAATGGTGACCACCAAAAAATTGCGGACTGGCAGCGGGAAGAAAGTCTGAGAAGAACGGCCGAACGTCGGCAGGATCTTCTGGACAGACCCGCTTCGCCGGACTCGAGCCTGAAATAAGCGGCTCGCATACTGTGTACAGATCTGATTTGTGGAGTTGAAAGGAACCCGAACCATGCGTGACAAACTTTTGGAAGCCGTTGAAAAGACCAGCCTGCGTGAACAGCAACTGCAGTTCGCGATCGGCGACACCGTCGACGTGCATACTCGAATTCTGGAAGGCAACAAAGAACGCGTCCAGAAGTTCAGCGGCGTTGTGATCGCTCGCCGAGGCTCTGGCACTCGCGAAATGTTCACCGTCCGACGCATCGTTCAGGGCGAAGGCGTTGAACGATCATTCCCAGTGAACTCCCCCAAGATTGCTCACATCGAAGTGACTCGACACGCTCGCGTCCGTCGAGCCAAGTTGTTCTACCTGCGTGATCGAGCCGGCAAGGCCACCCGTCTTCGCGAGCGAAATGCGAAGCCATGGGAAGTTAAGGTCGGCGACGCAAAATGATGACGTAGTCAGGACAGTCCGGTCTGGCGACTGTTCTTTCTGCGCGCATTGCTGACTGCGAAGAATACTCTGAGCGATGGCCGGGACACGGGTTCTCCTGGCCTTCGCTTTTTTGCTGCGCAGTCGTAGAGCGGTTCTCCCCAACGGCTTCGCCGCAGACTGCCAGCACCAGCCTGGGAATCGCAGTACCGCAAGAACGCAAACGACTGCGGATAGTCGTTCTACAATGACAGTCGCTCTGCCATTGGGATTGACCAAAACGCCGGTTTCCAGCAAGATCCGCCGCTTCACTCTCACCGGTCGCGAAAATGGCCGGAAAATCTCCGTTTCTCTCAACCTCATCTGACGGCAAGCCTCCCACGGGAATGCGCTCCGGCTGTCTTCGCGTGCACAAATGAACTCAGGAATCAAACCGGACCGCCTCGAATTGGCTCGCCTTGAAAAGCTGGAGAAAATCCAGTCTTTGGGCCATGACCCGTGGGGACAGCGGTTTGACAATCATCAGGCCATCGCCGCGGTACGGGAGAAGTGTCCTGCCGAATCCGGGACCGACGGAGAAACCGTACGAATTGCCGGTCGAATCATGGGCCGTCGCAAAGCTGGCAAGCTGCGATTCATCGACCTGCAGGACCAGACAGGATCGATTCAGCTGCTTTGCTCGAAAGGCGACATGACCGAGCCTCAATGGGAACTCGTCAGTGCCCTCGATGACGGAGACCTGATCGGTATCGACGGCCCGCTGCGTCGCACAAACACGGGCGAAGTTTCGGTCTTCGTCAAAGAGCTGACAGTCCTTTGCAAGTCCCTGGCTCAGCCGCCTGAGAAATTCCACGGGCTGAAGGACGAAGAGATTCTGGTTCGTCAGCGCTATCTGGATCTGATCTACAGCGAAGGCGTGCTGGCTCGGATGCTGAAGCGATCCAGCATCATTGATTCCGTGCGGCAGACACTTCGCAGCAATCGCTTTCACGAAGTTGAAACGCCCGTGCTGCACTCCGTGGCTGGCGGTGCCGCAGCACGACCGTTTGTGACTCATCACAACGCGCTCGACATGGAGCTGTATCTTCGCATCGCTCTCGAACTGCATCTCAAGCGACTGCTGGTCGGTGGTATTGAGCGTGTGTATGAGATTGGTCGTGTCTTCCGAAACGAAGGCGTCGATGCGACTCATAATCCTGAATTCACGATGATCGAGATCTATCAGGCGTACGGCAACTACGAATCCATGATGGATCTCACCGAACAGATTGTCTGCAACGCAGTCAAGGCGATCGGATCAACTCTTCAGATTCCATGGGGCAGCGACGGCGATGTGATTGATCTCACCCCGCCATGGCCTCGACGAAAGTATGCAGACCTGTTCCGTGAACATGCCGGCTGCGACATGAGTGATGCTGCGGCTGTGGCGGCCGTGGCGGCAAAGTTTGGAATTGAAACAGCGGGTGTTCATCCGGATGTGATCGTCAACGAAGTCTTTGAGAAGACGGTTGAAGATCATCTTCAGGGCCCGGTCTTTGTGATGGACTATCCGGCTTCGATCTGCCCACTCACCAAGCGTAAGCAGACGGATCCGTCCATCGCGGAGCGTTTTGAGCTGTATATTCGGGGCATGGAACTGGCGAACGCCTACACCGAGCTGAACGACCCACGGCTCCAGGAAGAGCTGTTCAGGACTCAGCTGGCAGGGCAGTCCGAAGAAGATTCCATGGCGAAGATGGACCATGATTTTGTCCGAGCACTCAAGGTTGGCATGCCACCAGCCGGAGGACTTGGAATTGGTATCGATCGACTGGTGATGTTGCTGACCAACAGCCATGCGATCAAGGATGTGATCTTCTTCCCGCTGACTCGACATGAGCAACATGAAGCGAGTGAGCCGGCAAAGAAGAAGGAAAAGAACGAAACGCCTGCGGCAACGCCGCAGGGTTAATCAATGAGGATCACACCAGACCGTGGCGCAAATGCATCACGGTCGTGAATCCTCCGGATGGAACTTACTTTCTGCGCAACGGAGTGCATGAATGTACAAGCTGCTGCTTTGCGTTCGTTATTTGCGAACAAAGTACATCGCTCTCGCCTGTATCATCAGCGTGATGCTGGGCGTGGCCACCATGATCGTGGTCAACAGCGTGATGGCTGGTTTCACCACGGAAATGCGGGACCGTCTGCATAACTTCCTCGCTGACATCGTGATTGAATCACGAGGGACGGCTGGAATCCCTGACGCCGCTGCTCAAATGGATGTCGTCCGAAATGCAGCGGGTGATTACATCGCGGCAATGACGCCAACGATTGAGATCCCTGGAATGCTGACATTCACGGATCCTTACAGCGGCGAAACCTACACGCAGCCGATTCAGATTCAGGGAATTGACCCGGAAGGCAAAGCTCAGGTTGGTCCTCTTCAGGATTACCTCGACAGCTACAACCCGATCTACGAAGACGGCAAAGTGGTCCGCCCTGCCCTGCGCAGTCGTGAAGAACCGCTGGGCTGGGAACTGACGGAATCGGGCAAGGAACACCACCGCCAGGTTCAGGAGCGAAAGCAGCTCTACATCAACGAGAACCTGCAGCCGGACTTCCTGCCTGTCACTCCGGATGCGGCAACACCATCCGCTGAACCCGCACCCGAGTCGCCTGCAGATGGTTCCTCAGGCTCGACAGAAGAGACACCGAAATCCGAAACACCGGATGTTGCACCGGAATTCGACGTGAAGCAGTCCGATGAACCATCTTCGATCGTCGCTGATGCAGATTCCAAAAGCGCATCGGAGTCCATTATGGGACAGGATGACTTCCTGACGTCCGCCGAATTATCCACGCCGGAAATTCGAAACGAACCGCTGCCCGCACGAATCTACATTGGTGAGGGGCTTGTCAGCTTCCTCGTGCGTAATGCAGAAACGGGCAAGCAGCAGAAGATCATGATGGTGGAGCCGGGCGATGACGTCATCCTCAGCACCGTGACCGCAGGTCGTCCTCCGGAAGTCACCAAGTTCCAGGCGACCGTTGTGGATTCTTTCCGCAGCGGTATGAGCGAGTACGATTCGAGCATCGTGCTGATGAACATGGACGCTCTGCAGAAGTATCGCGGCATGCATCTGGATAAGTCGATCACGGCCATCCACATTCGACTCAAGGATTATGCGGACGCTCCAAAGGTTCTCGCCGCACTCGAACGGGCATTTCCGCCAGGCATGGTGTCGATCAAGACCTGGGAAGAAAAGCAGGGCCTGCTGCTGTCAGCCGTGGAAGTGGAAACCGCCATCCTGAACGTGCTGCTGTTCCTGATCATCGCCGTTGCGGGATTCGGCATTCTTGCGATCTTCTACATGATCGTTGTGGAGAAGACTCGCGACATCGGCATCCTCAAGTCTCTCGGAGCCAGCTCCGCCGGCGTGATGTCCATCTTCCTGTCCTACGGACTGGGACTTGGCATTGTTGGCAGCAGTGCAGGAGTGTTTATTGGACTCCTGTTCGTTCGTTACATCAACGAGATCGAAGATGCACTCAGCTGGATCACCGGCCGCAAGGTCTTCGATGAAAAGATCTATTACTTCTTCGAGATCCCGACGTACGTCAATCCCTGGATGGTCTTCTGGGTCGCCACAGGAGCGATCTCGATCGCAGTCCTTGCAAGCATCATGCCGGCTCGCCGAGCCGCACGACTTCATCCGGTGCGTGCCCTTCGATACGAATAGGCCTGCCGATGAAGACCAGTGGCTGGTGGCCGCTGGTGCCAGGTGTCCTGCAGTCTTTGACCGCAATTCTGAACTGACCTCCTGATCACCGAGTACTCTGCTATGGCTGAGACCCTGAAAATGACGCAGCCGCTGATTGTTGCCGAAGCGATTTCCAAGTCGTACTTCAAAGGCGAACACAAAGTGCCGGTTCTGCGAGGAGCAGGCCTGAAGGCTCATCGTGGCGAGTTCATCTCCGTGATCGGCCAGAGCGGATCCGGCAAGAGTACTCTGCTGCACGTGATGGGTCTGCTGGATTCACCGGACATCGGCGAAGTGATGCTCGATGGCAATCGCATCGACAACCTGAATCCTGCTGCAAGAGATCAGCTCCGAAATCACGTCTTCGGGTTCATCTTCCAGTTCTATCACCTGCTGCCGGAACTGTCGCTGCTCGAAAATGTCATGACCCCGCTGATGATTCGCCATTCGATTCTGGGCTACTGGCGCCATCGACGTGAGATTCGTGAATCCGCGCTCAGCATTCTGAATCAGGTCGGGCTCAGCCATCGCATCAAGCATCGCCCGTCGGAGCTGTCCGGTGGTGAAATGCAGCGAGGAGCCATCGCGCGTGCTCTGGTGGGCAAGCCGGAGATTCTGCTGGCGGACGAACCGACAGGCAATCTTGATTCATCGACTGGCGGAGGCATTATGGAGCTTCTGAATTCTCTCAACCAGAATCAGCAGCTGACCATCGTCATGGTGACTCATGATGAAGCCATCGCCGCACAGGCTCACCGAACCGTGCGGCTCGTGGAAGGACGAATTCAGGGCGTGGCTCGAGAAGACGCCGCCTAACAAGGGCTGAAAAGCTGAAAAGCCCTTAACCCAAAGGAGTCTACCGGCTCGTTGCCAAGTCATCGCTCACGTTGTTCGCTTGCCGCAAACATGCACGCAGCGTGCGCGCCAGAAACAGAGTAAGACCCTAAGGCGAGCAGGAGACGTCAGTCCCCTGATAACGCCACAAGCAACAGGAAAGATCAGGGGATTGACATCCCCCGCTCGCCGTACGTTAAGACCATGGAAGCGATTGAGGATAATCGCTCGACATTCACACCGTCAGGATCAAGGATGAACACCGTGACGACAAGACCAGGCAGGATGCTGCGCGCGATTTTGAAGTGGTCCACTGCGGGTCAGCGCCGCCAGGGCAGGAAGCAGCGAGCAAGCTGGAGAACTCCCACAGCCGCACTGACGGAAGTGCTGGAAGATCGCGTCGTACTGGCCTCCGACTTCGGCGACGCACCGGATACTTCTGCAGCGACGGGTGCGGGCAACTATCAGACGCTCCTTGCCAACAATGGTCCTCGCCATGTCATTGATGCGACGCGCACCTCACTTTTCCTGGGCGCTGGTGTTGATGGTGACGCGGGCACCAGTCAGAACGCCCGCGCCGAAGCAGATGATCGCTTCAGCGCGGGAGGGCGTGACGATGAAGACGGCGTGACCGATCTGCTGGATCTGGCGGCCACGATAGGAACGACGCCAAAGGTCACGCTGACAGCGACGAACACGACCGGGAAAGCCGCCACGCTCTATGGCTGGATCGACCTGAATCGCGATGGTGTGTTTGACAATGCGACGGAACGAACAAGCATGGCAGTGCCCAGCGGAACCAGCGCCGGCACGTTCACGCTGACATTTCCCCTCGCCGGCCCGACGTCGATCGGATCGACCTACGCCAGATTCCGATTGAGCACCGATGCAGCCGCTGCGAACTCGACCGGAAGTGCATCCGGTGGTGAAGTGGAAGACTATCGCTTCGACATTCGGCCACGTCTGACGCTGTCGCAGTCGGCTCCGTCATTCGCGCAGAACACAGTCATTGCCAGCGGCGTCAATGGCGGGCCGGCATTCGTGCCCGGAGATATGTCCGGATTCTCCACGGCTTCGATCGGCGACATTGATGGAGACGGAATTGGCGACGTCGCTGTTACGGCACCGAGTGATACGGAAGACACCGGAGCTGTCTATGTGATGTTCCTGAACGCCGACCTGACCGTCAAACGCTCGGTGAAGATCGCAAGTGAAGTCAATGGCGGGCCAAAGCTCAATAAAGGCGACGCCTTTGGGGTACGAGTGACATCGATCGGTGACATCGACGGCGACGGCGTTGGCGACATCGCGGTTGGTGCCTTTGGTGACGATACCGGTAACACGGGCGCAGGAGCCGTCTATATTCTGCGGCTGACGAATACGGGAACCTTGAAGCAGGTGACTAAACTTGCGAGTTCCCTCAATGGCATGCCATTGTTGAGTCCTGATACCGGCTTCTGCGTGGTGCAGTCGATCAGCGATCTGGATGGAAACGGAACAACGGACCTTGTCGTCGGCGCTCCGGACGCCAACAACGGAGATGGTGTCTTCTATGTCCTGTTCATGAAGAGTGACGGTACTGTTGCCAAATGGACGATGAACAACATTAGTCGTTCAGACGACATCCTGCACTTTGAAGGCGGCTTCGCCTCCAGTGTTTCGTTCCTCGGCGATCTGGACCACGATGGGACGCCGGAACTTGCCGTCGGTTCTCAGATTGGTGACCAGTTCGGCTCGCGTTCAGGAATGGTCTCCATCATCAGCCTGAATCGCGACGGAAGTACTCGTTACCAGAAATCTTTCCAGAGAGGCCGGAATGGTGCTCCGGAGTACAGTGTTTACGGTGGCATCAATGATGTGGTCACTCCTGGAGATGCCGACGGAGATGGGATCAATGATCTGATCATTGCCGTGGATCAATTGAACGAGGAGACTCAGGGTGGCGGGTTGTTCCTGCTGATGATGAATTCTGATGGAACCATTCGAAATTCGGTGCCAGTTGATCAGGGGTCTGGTATCGCATCGAACCCCGCGTTTCCCGGACTGTCGCTGCTGGTCACTTCCCTTTCGTTCTTGAACGATGTCAATCGCGACGGGCGTCCAGAGCTGCTGATCGGCATGCCGCTGTTCTCTTTCGCGACCGGAGAAAGCAGTCTTTACCTCGCCACGTTCGACACGATGGCAGCACAGACAAATCGCCCCGATGCTCCGCGCATGACAACGGCGATTTCGGTGACTCAAAGCCAATACCCGGAGATTCAGTGGGTGGATGAATCGGGCCGAGCAGCTTCCTATGAAGTCTGGATCCGAAACGATTCCTCCGGCACTGTGATTGCAAATGGTGTGCAGGCTTTTGATAACCGTTATCGATCGACCACAAGTCTGGGACTTGGAAAGATTACGGTCCAGGTGCGTGCCCGCAATGAGGCAGGATTCTCCGCATGGTCCGCGCCGCTGCGACTGACGATCAACACCACTACGGAGCTGAGTACGATCTACGATTCTGTGAATCGGCGACCGACGTTTCGGTGGGATCCTGTTCCGGGTGCGGCAAAGTACGAATTGTTCCTGGCGGATTCACGGACACCTTCAACCGCATTCCTGCGAACCTTTACAGCCGGCGCAGGAACATCGTTCGTTCCGGCCACACCACTTCCGATTGGCAGCTTGCGTCTTCAGATTCGGGCCGTCGCCGCAGATGGCACCGTTGGTGCATGGTCGACCGTTCGGACATTCAGGACCGGGGTTGCTCCTTCCTTTTCGGGAGTTTCCGGACAGACCGGCTGGCGTCCGGAGCTGACCTGGGACGACATCTACGAAGCCGAAAAGTATGAGATTGTCATCAGTGATGTTCGAACGCCATCCGTCGCCTCCCTGCGTTACACGACTGACACGGCCGTTATATCATTCAGGCCCACGGCTGAACTTCCCACAGGAAACTACATTGCCTGGGTTCGCGGCTTAGTCGGAAGTGTTCCCGGCGCGTGGTCTGTGCAGAAGACGTTTTCCACCGGACAGGCGATACAGCTCCATTCGGTCCCGGCCGTTGTGGCTCCTGGTTTGACAACGACCATCTCGTGGGACGCAATTCACGGTGTCGGGTCGTATCAGGTCTGGATTGATGATCCCGCTCCGGGCCTTCCACCTGCCTCCAGCATTCAAACGGTTGACGCTTCGAAGACATCGCTGACGTTTCCTGTGGTGCTGGGCCGATACAAGGTCTGGGTCCGTGGCATTTCTGAAGCAGGAACCATCGGAAGATGGTCGTCAGCCAGCTTCACCTCTCCGGGAAATCGTCTTTCCGGGCCGATCACGGAATCGACAGCAGCAAATCTCACCAGGCCAGTCTTTCGATGGCCGGCGATCGCAGAAGCCAGAGAATATCAGATTGAGTTCTATCGGCTTTCGTCCAATGACAGTTTGACTCTTATCAATTCCACAACGCGAACTGCAACGGAATGGCAGCCATCGGCGGATCAGAACCTGGGCCGATATCGAATTCAGGTCCGTGGCGTTGCGGTGGACGGAACGATTGGGGCATGGTCTGTCCCGTATGACACCACCATTCAGCCTCGTCAGGACATTGTTCCGCAGTCCGACACGTACGAAGACAATCCGAGGCTGACATGGATGCCGGTGAGCGGCGCTCAGGCCTATGACGTGCTGGTCAAGGATGCCGTGACCGGGCGAATCGTGGACCGAACTGGGGTCTCCAGTCTCCTCGGGAACTACGACACTTTCGTAACGACGAATACATTGGGGGCCGGACGTTACATCTGGCAGGTCACTGCGATCACGGACCTTGGTTCCGGCGGCCAGCCGGCAATCGGACGCTGGAGTGAGCCGGATGAGTTTTTGATCGGCGGCCGGGCAAAGCTGACAGTCGAAACGAGCCCGATCTTGCGATTCACCTGGAATGACCTCGAAGCCACCTATGACCTTTGGGTGCAGAATGATCGCGGAATCGCCGTCATTCGGGAACAGACGCTGCGGGGAACCCAGCATACTCCTGCGATCGTTCTGCCGAAAGGGACGTATCGTGCGTGGATCCGGCCATATACCACTTTCCCCAACAACACGGGATTGGGGCCATGGTCTGAAGTGGTGATTTTCACGATCACTTGAGCCAGAGCGGAAATCACGTCGCCGAAAAGTCGACGCGGTCGGTGACGCAGAATTCATCAGCCACGCTTGCGCCTCAGGCAAAATGCTCCACTGGTTCTGCCGCCTGAAAAGACATTTTCCTGTACAGTTGTCTTGGCAATGCCTGTACTGGTGGATATAGTCTTCGCCGCAAGTGACTGTGTCTCTTTGGCACAGCGCTTGCTGAGTGATGGACCTGGCACTTCGTTTGATCATGCGAAGTGCACTTCTTTTCGGGTTCATTCGTTCTGAAGTTTGCTTCAGAGCGATTTTCCATCCCGGTCCGGGGGCTCCGGACGGTGCTCGCGTGGTTCATATGGAGATGATCAGTCTGTTCTCCTGTTTCTGTTCATTTGCGAGCATTCATTAGAGAGAGGCCTTGTCTGTGGAAGCGGACAAGGCCTCTTTCATTTCTGCTGTCTTCGTTTTGCAGTCTCCGCAGCATTCCTTGTTTCCTCCGTCGAGATCTGCTGCCACAATGCGCCCCCCGGAACTTTGTTGCCTTTCCCTCTGACTGCACTTCATTCTCATACCGCAATGTCGCTGTCACTTGCTGAATACGCTGATGCTCTCGACGGGCGCAAACTGATCTGGCCGAAAGTGCCAAAGCCGATACCAGTCACTGCGACTCCTTCGATCGCACCTCTGCCTGGAATCAAGGCGGTTCTGTGGGACGTCTATGGGACGCTGCTGCGAGTTTCCGACGGGCACTACACGATTTTGCCGGCTGAAGAAGTCCGCCTGCAGATCGCGCTGGACAAGACGATTCATGAATTCAACATGTGGAACCACATGTACCGCAAGCCCGGACCTCCGTGGCAGTCGATGATCGGAATCTACAAATCCACGATCGAGCGAATGTCGATGCGAGCATCCGCGAAGGGGGATGTGACAGAAGTCAGCCTTGCCGATGTGTGGCATGCGCTGATCGAAAAGCTGTTCGAGAAGGAATACACGTTTGACGAAGGTCAGTATGGTGACCTTGATGAATTCAGCGAAAAGGTCGCCTACTTCTTCCACGCCAACCTTCAGGCCACGGAAGCTCGCGCGAATGCGGTGCTGGCGATGAGTCACATCTGCGGCAACGGCGTCATGCAGGGATGTCTCGCCGATGGCCAGTCGTTTACTTTTGTGCAGATGCTGCGAGCACTGTCGATGCAGGGAGACCTTCCGCCGCTTCATGAGGTCTTTCGTCCACAGACACTGATTTTCTCGAGCGCGTTTGGGGTGAAGAAGCCGTCAAAGTCGCTGTTTACCGACGCTGTCAGTCAGCTGCGAAGCATTGGTATTCGTCCGGATGAGATCCTGCACATCAGCTGTCGTTTGATGACGGATCTCGTGCCGGCAAAGGCGGCAGGGATGAAGACGGCCCTGCTGGCCGCCGAGAAATCAGGCCTTGAAGTCTCGGCCGACGTTTTGAAGAACCCCACGACTCGACCTGACCGCCTGTTGACCGACCTGAAGCAGATCACATCGGTTGTCGGCCCAGTGTAAAACGACTGTCCCCAGTCGTTGGTGATTCCAGTTGCGATTCCCGTGCTAGCGCACGATTTGTGGCGGAGCAGTTGAGGACAAATGCTCTACGCTGTGAACAGCTTCTGAAGCTCCGGCAGCACTTTCGTCCAGAACACGATTGTTGCGAGGCCCGCGTAGAACAGCCCGCAGCTCGCGATGCCAACGCGACAGTACCATGCAGGACGGAGAGGTTCTGGCAGCAGCCGACAGTTGATCCACAGAATATGGAAGGCTGTCACAGCCAAAGCGATGTTGTTGAAGTTGGCAATCACGGTCACCATCAATGTGGGAGCATTACCAAAGCTCAGGAAGATCGTGGTGACGACGAACGTCCAGAAGACGTACACGAACAGGATTGTGTAGTAGACATTCTTCACCTGGTGATCCTTCAGCATCGTTCGAATTCGACGACTGCCGGACCAGAGAATATCGGTCCATCGGCGAGCAAAGTCGTCCACGATCGACATCTGACTGGGAAGAAACACGAGCAGTCCCACGATGATTGAGATGACCCACAGCGTCGGTGCCCAGCTGCCTGCTTCCGTCGAGTGAAGAATTCCGTCCGAAGTAATCAGAGGCTGGGAATACGGAGTCTTACTGGCGAACATCTCAGACTGCTTCGCAAACTGAATCGACATCAAAGCCGGCAGTGCCATTCCCATGAAACAGCCAGGGACCCAGACGAGCAGTTGATCGGACAGGATGTACTTCCACCAGCCTTTCCATCGACGCAGGTTTTCTGCGGTCAGTTCAAAGATCCGGCCGGTATGACTGAGAGTAATGTTGTGACCGCCAACGGCACTCGCAATGGCACCGACCTGACTTCCCATTCCCCAGCCTTTGTCTCGCACAAAATTGCTGTAGGACGAATTGCTGAGTCCACCGCCGCCCGCGTATCCCGCGAACGCTCCCAGCATGGCGATGTTCGTCAGCGACAGTGTGGGAAGAGTCCCATGCTCTCGGAAGAATGAAAACAGATTCACAACTTCTTCTCCGCCACTGGGGCTGGCAACCGGAACATTGCCAAACTTCAGGAAGCCACTGAAGACATCCAGCCAGCCCTGCCAGCTGACAAAGAAGACTCCGATGAACAGACAGAACCCCAGAACGGCAAACACCTTGATTGTCATGATGAACTGCAGAGTGTCATACACCTTTCCGCCAACAAGAACCGGCAACACAACAAGACCAACACAGGCATACGCAATCCCATTCACCAGCGTACCGTCTTCCAGTCCGGGTGGACGATCCAGCCAGAGCGTTGCCATTAGCACGGCCGCATTCGTCGAGAGGCCTGGAATCAGAAACGTGAGACTCAACAGCAGCGTGACACCCATCCAGAACCGAGGTCCCGGACTGGTTCGCATGAACCCGGTGAAGACCGGCTCGCCGCAGTATAAGGCGTACCGGCCACATTCGATGTTGTAGAACGCCTGAGTAATGATGGCGATCGTCGCGATCCACATCAGACCGCCACCGTACTTGGCGGTCACGTCCGGACCGAACAGCCATTCACCGCCACCGATCTGAATGCCGCACATGACGATGCCGGGCCCAATCAGCCCTGCCAGATTCTTCAGACCCAGCGGCTTCGGGACCGGCAATTCCGCCACACTCCATGGCGGAATGGACCCATCCCGAGGTTCGGTGGTCGTATCTGACATCTGCATTCTCGCCTCCGCATCTGCTGTGGGTTCAGATGGCATGCCGCTCGATCGTTGCGCCAATCTGGTCGTGGACAGACAAAGGCAATTTCGAAGGGCATGACGACAAGTCGTTTCACTTGCCGAAAATGCAGTATGACAAACGTTCGGGACAATAGAACCGACGGCTACAATCGCGCCGTCTCTTTGCAGTCAGGATAGCCGGTGCAGCCCCAGAAGTTCTGGCCGGCTTTTCGGCCCTGCTTGGCGGTTCGCAGAGCCATCTGCTGGCCGCACTTCGGACACCTGGGCCCAGTCACGGAAGAAGTTGACGCGTCGGGAACAACAGCTGTCGCTTGTGATGGGGAAGGTGATTGAACGCTGGACGATGGAGTCATCACCGGTGGAGCAGACACACTGGCATTGTGACTTTGAGCATAAGACAAGGGCTGACCGACAATCGCTGGCACTTCAGTGGTCTCGCCGTTGTGTCCCCGAGCCCGATCCGGGGCACTGCCGTCCAGAGTCGCGATGCGTTGATCCAGCAGAAAGCTGGCCTGATGAATCAGGCAGATGGCCGCATTGGCTCGAACGGCCGGATCACTGTGTTCCAGCCATCCGGCATACAGAGACCATCGCTGATGATCGGACAACGCGGACATGTCGGTCGTCCCCGCCGATGCGTTCGGTGCGGAATTGTCTTTGGGTCGCCGAGCGACATTGCGAATCGAATTGAGTTCTGCGGAATCCAGCGTCCACTGAGGAAGTCTGCGATGTCGCAGGTAGTCTTCGTAATCCAGCAGAAGTTCTTCGAGACACCGGCGAGCATACCGGGTCCCATCCAGCTCCACTTCCGAAGACTGCATCAGGCTTCTTCCGGCATCGGCGAGACTGTGGCGACAGTCCCGAGCCACCTGGAGCATCTGACTGGCGGTGGATGGACGATCTTTCAGAAACGTCTCGCAGAACCACCACGTCGCGTCATAGATCAGTGTCACAGCCTGAAACGACGCTCGCTGACGGTACCCGAAACTCTTTCTCTGCTTGCTCATGACGTGTATCCATGGGTGGTATTTTTGTTATCACTAGACGGCACAAAAATAATCACCCATTAACGCAACGTCAAGCGTTCTGGTCCTGCCGAGCAGTGCTTACATCGAGGAACCCAGGATGCACGTCATTCTGTTTTTGCCGTGTACTCAATGGCGGGAACGGTGCCATTGCCATCAGGTTCGAGGGCTGCAGTCCGACAAAAAATGGGTGACAGAAAATGAAGGAGCGCAATGTCCGTCCGTACATCCTAGCTTCGACGCAAAAACGCGCGCAGCGGAGAGCCGTGGTGCGGTTAGTGGATTGCTCAGCTCTTGTTGGTGCTGAGCTGCACCAGCTGAATGCGCTGGGCTTCTTCGTCGCTGACGTAATCGCTGTGGCAGTTGGCTTTGCCGTGTTCGGCCCCAACGGTCTTGCGAGTCTTGCTGGCGAGGCGATGAATTTCCTCAGGCGACAGGACGCCTCGCTTTTCCAGGATCTCCTTCTGCTCTTCTGAAAGAGCATCCGTGACGCGGGCTTTGTCCCACTGGAAGGCGTCGGCTTTGCCGCTGGCGAATTCCTGAATCTCCTTGCTGATGCGAACGCTGCACCAGTCATGGCCGCACATCGCACAGAAGTCCGTATCAACGTCCAGGTCTTCGTCGTGATAAGCGCGGGCCGTATCCGGGTCGAAGCTGAGTTCGAAGTGCTTCTGCCAGTTCAGCGCGGCGCGAGCTTTCGTCAGTTCGTCGTCACGGTCACGAGTTCCCGGGATGCCAAGAGCCACGTCGGCGGCATGAGCAGCAATCTTATAGGCAATGCAGCCCTGCTTGACATCATCCTTCTTGGGCAGGCCGAGATGTTCTTTCGGCGTGACGTAACACAGCATGCTGGCTCCGTGCCATGCAGCATTCGTCGCGCCGATGCAGCTGGTGATGTGGTCGTAGCCAGGGAACATGTCGGTGACAAGTGGACCCAGCACATAAAATGGCGCGCCGTGACACAGGCGTCGCTGAAGCTTCATGTTGAATTCGATCTGATCGAGAGGCACGTGACCTGGTCCTTCGATCATGACCTGCACGCCCTTTCGCCATGCTCGTTCTGTCAGCTCACCAAGAGTCGACAGTTCGGACAGCTGAGCAATATCCGTGGCGTCGGCGAGACCACCCGGACGCAGACCGTCACCGATGCTGAATGTCACATCGTGCCGTCGCATCACGTCACAGATCGCTTCCCAGTTTGTGTACATCAGGTTCTGCTGACGATGATGAATCATCCACTTGGCCAGCAGCGAACCGCCTCGGCTGACAATCCCGATCAGTCGATCGCGAACGTACGACAGATGTTCCTGAAGCACGCCTGCGTGAATCGTGAAGTAGTCAACGCCCTGCTGAGCCTGATGCTCCAGTGTCGCCAGCACATGTTCAATGGTCAGCGTTTCAATGCGTCGCCCGATGATCATCGAATAGATCGGCACAGTACCGATCGGCACCGTGCTGTTGCGAATGATTGCATCGCGGCAGGCATCCAGATCACCGCCGGTCGACAGGTCCATCACCGTGTCCGCGCCCCAGCGTTCTGCCCAGCGGAGTTTTTCCACTTCTTCATCGGTGCCGGAAGAAACGGGCGACGCACCCATGTTCGCATTGATCTTGGTCTTCGACGCGCGGCCAATGCACATCGGTTCCAGAGCGTATTTCAGGTGCTGCTTGTTGGCGGGAATCACCATGCGGCCGGCCGCCACTTCATCCCGAATCTGTTCGGCCGTCAGATGCTGTTCGCGCTCAGCGACTCGATGCATTTCCGGCGTCGTGATGCCCAGGCGAGCATATTCCAGCTGGGTAAACGGCTCGAATCCTTCCGGAGCCTGCCAGGCCTCGGCACATTCGTAGCTGGCTTCAAAACCAGGCTTGCGAACCCAGTCCGAAGGCATGAAATCCCACGCGGTTTTCTCGGATGGCTCAGGCATTCCCGGCGTATCCGGCGACGAATACGTCAGCGCGCCAGCGCGGCCCGGAGCCAGACGAGGAGCCCTTGCAAAGCTGCCGGGAGTCGTTCCGGCGTGCTGGCTGCTGGGGTCAGACGCCTCAATCCTGGGCATGAAACCGACAACTCGCTCAGCATGATTCATCGAAATTTCCTGACATTTGACTGGATCTCTGCAACTCAAAAACCGGCCGTAAATCCTAGTGGCACAACGACGATTTGCAATGAGCTTTTGACAGCTAAGATACTCGTGTCTCAGATGTACCAGAATGCAGACATCAACAGGAATTGAGACACAATCATCGTCAGGAGCGTAGACAAAATGGTGGACCGGAAACTGACGGCCCACATCAACGTTTGTCTGACATTATGGAGCTGATGGTCGGGAATCTCGAATGAATATGGCTCGTCCGACGCCCATCGAATCTTATGAGGACGCTCTGCGATGGCTCTATGATCGCATCGATTACGAACGGATTCGTCCGACCGGGCAGAGTCCCTTTCGGCTCGAACGGATCCAGCGGCTTCTCAAGCGAATCGGCTCGCCTCAGGAGCGCATTCCGTGTGTTCACATCGCGGGAACCAAGGGCAAGGGTTCGACGGCGGCCATGATTGATTCGATCCTGCAGGCCGCAGGGATTCGGACAGGGCTTTTCACATCACCGCACATTGAGCAGTTTGAAGAACGCATGCGGGTGTGCGGCCACATGCCAAAGCCCGAGCAACTGACACGGCTGGTCGCACAACTCAGCCGGATCCTGGAAACCGCCGACGCGGAAGCCGGTGATCGTGAGCCCACATTTTTTGAAATGACCACTCTGCTGGGCTGGATGCTGTTTGAGGAAGAACGCGTGCAGCTGGCCGTACTGGAAACCGGGCTCGGCGGTCGGCTCGACTGCACCAATGTGTGCGACCCGCTGGTCACAGTGATCACCAGCATTGGTCTCGACCACACGCACATTCTTGGCAACACACTCCAGAAGATCGCGTTTGAGAAGGCCGGCATTCTGAAGCCAGGTGTTCCGGTTGTTCAGGGACAACTCCCAGGCGAAGCGGATGCCGTGGTCGAAGAACGTGCGACCGAACTTGGCTGTCAGCGTCTTGTTTGTGGTCGAGATTTTGCGTGGCACGAGTCCGCTCCATCAGCGTCTGCTTCATCCAAATCGGGACCCGCGCGACAGCGACATCAGAATCTGATGATCCTGACTCCGAATCGCAGATATGACCGACTGTCGATTCCCTTGCTGGGTGTTCACCAGGCTCATAACGCCAGTCTGGCCGTCATGGCCTGCGAAATACTGCGAGACGGCCGCTGGCCGCAGATTGATGATTCAGCGATTGCTCATGGACTGCAACAGACTCACTGGCCGCTTCGCTTTGAGATCTTTGACGGCGAACCGACGATCGTGCTGGATGCCGCGCACAATCCTGATTCCATGCGAGCCGTCTGCCAGGTGCTGGAAGGCAGCGAGTGGAAGAATCGAAAACGTGTTTTGATCTTCGCCGCTTCCGCTGACAAAGACGTGCGTTCGATGATGAGCATCATCCTGCCTCACTTCGACGAGGTCGTGCTGACTCGCTTCCTCGGAAATCCTCGCAGCGTTCCTGTCGCACAGCTTCAGGAAATGGCAGCCGACATTCTGAAGAACGGCAACGGCAAACCGGTGATCCACGGAGAAGACTCTCCCAATGAAGCACTGCACAAAGCTCAAAGCCTGACGGAAGCCGGAGACCTGATCTGCATCACAGGCTCCATCTTCCTTGCTGCCGAAGCGCGAGGTTTGCTGAAGGAGAAAATGACCTGAAATAGCGGAACGTCGCAAGCCGTCCGGTGAGTCCACTCCGCACGCCTGCTGCGCCTGCGCGGCTTGCAGCCAGGCGCTGCAACGTTGAGCGTCACAGGTACTCAAACACTTCCCGAGATCACGGCTGTGCGCCAGCCTGCACTGCGGCCGTCGCGGCCTCTTCAATAAGGGTTTCGGTCTGGGTACCTTTGGATGTCAGCACAGACTCCGGTCCCAGAGCTCCGATGACGGTTTCGTTGTAGCGAAACTCACGTGACAGCATGACGCCTCGCTTCAGATCAAAGCGAAACTTCCCGGACGGAGTCGCCTGAATCAGCTGAGTCTTGATCATCACGCCTCGAAGCGGTGTATTCACGGACGAACGAAAGGACACATGCGCCACTCCGTCCTTGAGTTCTTCCAGTCGGTACGTTCGCAGGATCGTTACAGGCAATGCCGCGTTCTCTGACCCTCGAACGAGTACCTGAATGCTCTCCTTCCATGTTTCACCCTGAGCTACTGCCGTTTCAGGGAGCAGCATCAGAAATGATCCTGGATCTTTACGAGTTGCCGCTGCGTTAAACGCCGCAAAGCCGTTGATCGATTCCTCACCCTTGTCCAGCAGGATCGCCTGAGGAGCATCTTTTGGATAACACGAGGCCCCCATGGTCGAAATCCAGTACTGAACCGCCGATCCCTTCAGACTATGAGCAACGCTCTTGAACATGCCCGGTACTTCTGTCGGCTTCATGGAGCTGTCGAACTGAACCGGCGGGTCGTTATCCACCTGTTTCTGCATCCAGACTTTTTCAAACTGCATCGACAGCTTTGCGGCGCCATCTGGTTCAATCGTCGATACCGTGAACAGTCGCGTCTGTCGGACTTCGGACACGTCCACCTTCCTGGCTTCGCCGACAGTCGCGTCGAGCGTCATCTTCTGAATGGATTCATATCGAAGCTTCTGCGACGGATGAAACTGATACCGAAGCAGGTGCTTTTCAGCGACCGTAGATTCGCTGGCGGCCGGCGCTGAAGTGGAGGACTGAACGTCAGAGGTGGCTTCAGCAGGCTTCGACGCGTCGGCTGCTTCGGTGGCCACGGGAGCCGGCAACGGCACCGGCACCGGTGAAGCCGGAGCAGCCGGATCCTGAAGAAGAGCAACGAACAGGATGAGAGGTTTCAGCATCATGCCAGCAGTCCTGGTGATTCAAGGTTCTGCGGCGTCCAATGGTTCGTCCTGAAACAATGTTCGCCGCTCAGGCAGACTCTAGCACAATCCAAACTTGAGCCGCGAGACGGATCTGCACCACATTTCCGTCACCTCAATCATCGCACCCCGGAACGGCCGGCATTCGTTGCTTCAGAGATCGGTCGAGCGGCAGCTTCTGCCGAATTGCCGATTCGCGCAGTGGATCACCCCACCAGAACACTCACAGCGCAGCAATGAAAAAGGGGCTCGGTACTGTCAGTACCGAGCCCCTTTGGTTCAGGATCAGATCGACGAACTGATTTAGTTCAGGATCTTGCTGGTATCTTCAACGACTTTCTTGATGGCGTCGGCGTCGAGCTTGCCGTCTTCAAAGGCGTAGTTGACCTTCACGTTGGAGTCAACCCACATCATGACGGTGACGGAAGCCTTCTCGTTGATCTTGTACTTGGCTGGGCCAGCTGCGTTTTCGAACACGGTCAGCGGAGTGTGAGCAATTTTGCTCTCTTCAGCGACCTTCTTCAGTGCGGCTTCCTGAGCATCCGGATCTTCGCTCAGAACGGTCACGAAAGCGGCCATCTTCTTTTCTTCGTTCTTGCCAACGACTGCGTCGATTTCCTTCACCAGCTTCGTCGTGTTTTCGTCCATCTTGCGGACGAAGATGCTGACGACTGGTCGGTTACCGTACTGGCAGCGATAGCACAGCTTCTGCCCTTCAGAAGGACCGGTAATGTCGGTCACGTTGAACGCAGCAGGAAATTCATCCACCTGCAGTCCGGACTTCAGGTCGGAGGCATGAACGGCCGACAGGCCTGCCACCATCAGACTCAGCACACATGCAGCCACATACTTCCTCATCAGACAACTCTCCCTCAACAGGTCCACAAAAAAGAAAGTCCGGCACCAGGCAGGACCTTCATCATTACCGAGACTGTGTCTCGTAACTTTCCACTTGGAGAACTCCGGCACACAACCGGTCTTCTCACTCACGTTCCGTTTGCAGGCGGACTGATTATTCGGCGTCAGCGGTGAGTCGTCGAACGGTTTCCAGAACGATTTGGCAATCCTTCTGAGGCTCAACCGCCGTACTCTTCTTCACAACCTTCCCATCTTTCCCAATAATAAACGTCCAGCGGCTGGCGGTGACCCCTCGAGTAAACGCGTGCTCAACGCCATCCACCATACGCATGATCGTGTCACCTTCACGAACAGGAACTCCGAAGGATTTTGCAATTCGTCCTTCCTGATCCGCAAGCAACGTGAAGTTTAACGAGTGCATGCGGGTGAACAATGCATGATTCTCCACCGAGTCTCCGCTGATGCCCACAACTTCGACATCCGCAGAATCCAGCGCCGACTTCAGATCACGGTAGGCACAGGCCTGCTGAGTACATCCGTTGGTCAGATCCGCAGGATAGAAATAGACCACAACATACTTTTTTCCAACGTGATCCGTCGATTTCCAGACCTCACCGCTGGCCGTTTTCGCTTCGAACTCAGGGACGGCATCGCCTTCGTTCAGACAGACATCCAGAACTTCCCCTGCCGCGCAGAATGATGAGGCAGCAGCAAGCAGAAGCAGGATGCTCACAGAAAGCGGTCGGAAAAAGGGGGGGGGGGAATCACCAGAGGAAACCATCGAACAACTCCGTAACCGAACCAGTTGGTCCGATTTTCAGCGTCGCTCCTTCAACGCAGCAGCTTTGAACACGTTGGACACTGAGAGAACAAGCCGAATCCTGAGCCGGGCTTTTGCACGGACTGTGCATCGGGGTGGGTCAAGGGGCGGGCAGGTTTCGGCGGGATAAAGTGTGCAGGAATCGCACACAGGTTTGTGCCAAAAGAATACGAACCGCGACGGAGGCCGTCAAATCTCGACTGAGAGGGCCAGGAGAATTCTCCGAAATACACGGTCGTTTTCAGAGAGCTCAGGGGCTCTCCGCAGCGATGAACTCCCCTGCCTGGCCCCTTCCACGCACCGCGTTGACAGAGATTTTGTGAAAGTCGTGACCGACCAGGCGGCTCGACGGGAAACACTCAGCCCGTCTGTGGAAGATCGAACACGTTGGCAAAACGTTCGAGAACAATGGCTCGCAGTTCCCGGAATTCCGGACGATCGAAGCGACCGTCGTCGACCAACTCCTGGGCCAGCCTTCGCGCGATTTGAAGGATCGCCAGATCGCGGACCGGATCGGCAATTCGCAAGGGCATGGATCCGCTTTGCCGAAGTCCCAGAATGTCCCCGGGGCCGCGAAGCTCGGCGTCTTTCTCTGCCAGTTCAAATCCGTCGGTGGTCTTCTCAACGGCAGTCAGCCGATCAACCGCGTCCGGCGTGTCCGCCTCCGAGAACAAAAAGCAATAGCCCTGATAACTGCCGCGGCAGATTCGCCCCCGAAGCTGATGGAGCTGAGCGAGTCCGAATCGTTCGGCCTGCTGAATCACCATGATCGTGGCATTGGGAACATTCACACCCACTTCAATCACAGTCGTCGAAACCAGCACATCGATTTCATGATCACGAAATCGTCCCATCACGTCATGACGTCGGTCTCGGTCCATTCGCCCATGCAGCAGTTCCACTCGCAGCCCGGACAGCACTGACTGGCTCAGCTGGCGAAAGACCGATTCTGCCGACGCCACGTCATCATCGCCCTGCCCTTCAACTCGAGGACACACGATGTAGGCCTGCCGTCCGGCCGCAATCTGTTCCCGCAGAAAACTCCAGACACGAGCCTGCTCCGGCGCACCCATAATCCTCGCGGTCACGACTTTTTGACGTCCCGGAGGAAGGTCGCGAATGACAGACACGTCCAGGTCGCCAAACTGAGTGAGGCAGAGACTTCGAGGAATCGGAGTCGCCGTCATGACCAGCACATGAGGACTCTCGAGCGAACCCGTGAATGCGGCACGCTGCCGAACTCCGAACCGATGCTGTTCATCAATGACGGCCATCGCCAGATGACGAAACTGCACGCTGTCCTGAATGACGGCCTGAGTCCCGATCACCAGGTGCATGGATCCATCGGCAATACTCTGCAAAAGCTCACGACGCTTCGCGGCTGGCATACCGCCAAGCAACAGACATCGATTCACCTTGCTGTCGGCCAGCAGTTCATCAAATGTCTCCCAGTGCTGAGTGGCCAGAACTTCCGTCGGCGCCATCAGCACAGCCTGTTTTCCGGCGGCCACTGCGGCCAGCATAGCATACACCGCAACAGCTGTTTTGCCGGCACCAACATCCGCCTGAAGCAGTCGATGCATCGGCTGCGACATCCGAATGTCTTTGACGATGTCCGAGATTGCCGTGTCCTGTCCGGTGGTAAAGCGAAAACGGAAAAGCCGACGAATGCGCGCATCCACCTTGGCGGAAACCTCAATTGGCACGGCCTTGAGAATTCGACTGGATCGACGACGGAGTGCCAGTCCCAGCTGAAACTCCAGCAGATCATCCAGCAACACGCGATGCCGCCCGGATTCCCAGTCCTTCACCGACGAAGGCATGTGCAGTCTTCGCAGAGCAGTTGGCAGGTCCGGCAGACCATGAGCCGCTCGAAAGGACTCAGGAATGGGGTCCGGCACGAGATGAGCAAACTGCTCCGTCATGGTCCTGGTCATCTGCCTCATGGCATCCATTTTGATACCATCGGTCAGGGCATACCGAGGCAGGACGCCGGCGGCGTTTTCGATGTCGTCTTCCGGGGACAGAACGTAAACACGAGGATTGCTGAATTCCCAGCGGCCAGCCTTCTTCGATGGCTTTCCGCTGAAGACAACGTGATCATCGTCGCGATACTTAGCGTACATCCACGGCTGGTTGAACCACAGGCCTCGAACAAAATGTCCCTGGCATTCAAGCAGAACTCCGACCAGTGTGCGATTGTTGCGCAGCTGCCGCAGTTCGCGGTCAACAACAATCCCGTGAACCGATTGCTCTCGATCTGGCTCCAGCTTTGGCACCGGACGCACGTCGGTGAAGTCATTGATCCCGTTCGGCACATGAAACAACATGTCGCGAACAGTGACAATTCCCAGGTTCTTCAGCAGTTCCGCACGATGTGGCCCTACCCCACGGACGTACTGCACCGGCATCTGAAGGCGAGTCACATCAGATTCCGGCGGCGAGTTGGTTGTCTCGGTGTTCGTCATGCGGGCAGAATATCATGGAACAAGGGACTGCAAAACCTCCGCGGACGATTACACTCGGCCTGATCCAACGAAACAGAACGCGCCTCGCTGCCGAAAGTCATTGCTCATGTCGACCGCTGCCATTTCGAATTTTGGAGAAAACCTCTCCTTCCGACCGGCAGAAATCATCGCGCCTCTAACTGAAGAGGAACTTCTGCGACTGCTGAAGCAGCATCGCCTGGGACGCGTCCGAGTCATGGGTTCGAAGCACTCCTGGAGTCCGCTGATTGAGACGGCCGGCGTCGTGATCGATATGCGAAACTTCAGACACGTGCGCATTCACGAAGAGCAGGGACAGAAGTTCGCGACAGTCGGAGCCGGTCTGCAGATTAAGCATCTGATTGCTGAGCTGAACCAGCGAGGCCTCGCGCCTCCGGCCCTCGGGTTGATTACGGAACAGACAATTTCCGGCGCGACAGCGACGGGGACCCATGGCTCCGGTCGCTACTGCCTGTCACATTATCTGAAAGCGGTCCGAATCGCGTGCTTTGATGAGTCTGGTGAGAACGCCATCATCCGCGACATTCGTGAAGGTGATGAACTGCGAGCGGCTCAGTGTTCTCTGGGCTGTCTCGGCGTTGTTGTGGAAGTCACCATTCCGGTGATTCCACAGTACTTCGTTCAGGAGCAGCTCGTTCCAGCCGGATCGATCGATCACATTCTTGAGATGCAGGAGTCGACGCCTCTGCAGCAGTTCTTTCTGATTCCCCATTCATGGTCTCTTTACGTCCAGCGCCGGAAGATCTCGGAACACACGCAGCGCCAGAACGGTGCTGCTCTGTATCGTGTCTACTGGTTCCTGACGATGGACCTGGGAATGCACCTGGTGATTCTGCTGACTGCCGTCTGGCTGAAGATGCGATGGGCGGTGAAGTTCTTCTTTCAGTGGATTGTCCCCTGGACCATCATTCCGCCATGGAAGCCGGTCGATCGGAGCGATCTGCAGCTGACGATGGAACATGAGCTGTTTCGGCACCTGGAAGAAGAAATCTTCATTCAGCGGAGATACCTGAAGGATGCCTGTCTGTTTGTCCGCGAGATCCTGAGTCTCGCGGATGATGCGTCATTCACTCTAAGCGAGCCCATCCGGAATCAGTTGCGACAAATCGGTATGCTGGACGAAGTGACGTCGATCGCCGGAACCTGGGTGCACCATTACCCCATCTGTGTGCGAAGAATTCTGGTCGATGACACCCTGCTGTCGATGTCGTCCGTGGATGCATCGGGGTCAAAGGAAGACTGGTATTCAATCAGTCTGATCACCTACCTGAAGCCTCGCGATCAGTTCTTCGTGGTCGCAGAGTTTCTTGCGAAGGCGATGAGCACCCTGTTTGATGCTCGCACTCACTGGGGCAAGTGGTGCCCGACATCCGCCGAGACAATTGATCGGCTGTATCCGCTGCTGCCGACATTCCGCAAAGTCTGCCGCAGGATGGATCCCAACGGTGTCTTTCGAAACACGATGGTCGAAACAAAGCTGCGTCTTTCAGACGGGCCTGTGGTATCAAAGTCTCCCGGGGAACTCGCATGAACCTGGGGCCGCGAAGAGATCCGTTGCTTCCAGCAGTCGGCAAGAGCCTGGCGACTGGGAACAGCCGGTCCGTGCAAAGTCTCGTTTCCCTTCAGATTTTTTGCAGCCTCAGAGCACCGATCATGGCGATCCTTGCGATCTGCGCCATGGTCATTGTCCTGCCGTCCCATGTCTTGTCGCAGGAGCCTGCTGAGTCAAAGGCAGACGAATCGCTGCTGCCTCCGGTTTCCGGAGACCAGGTCATTCTGAAACCGAAAGGCGCCGCGCGGCCCAGGATTCTGCAGGGGGCCATTGGCGACCTCAAAGGACACTCGGTCATCCTGCGACAGAACGATGGCCAGGTGGAAGTTGTCGTGCTTCGGGATGTGCAACGCATTGAGTTTTCGAAGTCCGCGGAATACGAAACCGGGCTGCGAGCGATGCAGCAGAGAAAGTGGCTTGAAGCGATAAAGAGCTTAACAGCCGCTCATCGCGACGAACGTCGTCCTTGGGTACGCCGCGAGATTCTGGGAGCAATCGCGGAATGTTATCGAGCGCGACGTGAGTTTGCCGAATGCCTCCGTACCGTGGAGCAGATTCTGGCGGACGATCCTTCCAGCCGCCATGTGCTCAGCCTGCCTCTGGTCTGGGACGAACGACTTCCCGACGCCCAGAAGTATTCGGCCGACGTTGCTCAGCTTCGATCGAAGTCGCTCGCAGAACGACTGACCGCCGCATCGGCATTGCTGAGTACTGAAGAACATCGCCGTCAGGCGACGGCCACGCTGCAGAGTGTTCGCAAAGAGAGCGACCTGACGATGTCTCAGCTGGCCGAGCTGCAGCTTTGGCGACTCAAACTCATCGAACCGGAGAAACTCGCGGCTCTGGAGGTCGAAGAGTGGCAGCGTCGCCTGAAGGAACTCGATCGACAGGTTCGATCCCCGGGCGAATTTCTCGCCGGCCGAGCGCTGATGCAGCTGCATGAAAACGATCGAGCCATCACGTGCCTGCTGTGGATGCCGCTGATGGAGCCGTGGGACCCGCCAACAACCGCTGCCAGCCTCACAGACGCCTTAACGCTTTTCGAACAATCCGGCCGCAGTGCTGAAGGTCAGCGACTGCTTCCGGAACTGGAAAGCCTTCAAATGGCGATCTCCGTTCCTCAGTAATTCACTCTCCCCAGCGTCAGGCTACCCAAACAGAATCTCAGAAATTCCTGTGCGATCCATGCCTGGACTGCGTTTGAGTACCAGACGGGTATTGCTGGCCGCCTTACGAGTCGACTGTGCCGGCGTTGAATTCCACGGGAAAAAGAACCCATGTTGAACTTATCGTTTATGACGGTCCTTCGCGGTGCTGTACTGACTGTGTGTTTTCTGGCAGGGATTGCTGTCCTTTCCGAAACGTGCCGCGCACAGGGTGCGAAGAACGATGCCGCAACAATCGAAGAGGCAGCAAAGGTTCTGGACCTTCGCAAGCTGTCGCTGCCGGCGATGGCTGAACCGTCCGGTGACCGCCAGCTTTCTTCCATGACGTACAACACATCGGAAGATCCGAAAGCTGCGTACAAGTTTCACCAGGACCAGCTTGTGAAGGCTGGCTGGACAGAGCTTCCTGGCACGTCGCTGGACGCAGCCTATGCGGCAGGTTCGTTCCAGAAATCCGGCTACACGCTTTCCATCACCACGACCATGATCGGCGAAGGAAAAACGATGGTGGCCCTGAATAATCATGGCAACGTCGCACTGTCTTCACTGCCCGTCGTCAAAGGAGCGGAGTCGGTCTTTGCCAATGCGATCACCGCAATTTACTCCACCAAAGAGCCTGTTGAAAAAGTCACTGCGGCAACGAAAGAGCTGCTGACAAAAGCCGGATGGACGTCCTACGGAGAAAACAACCTCGGTGATGAACAGAAGATCTTCAACCTGAAGAAGAACGCCATTCTTCTGAACGTGATGATCTCTGTCGCACCCGCACAGAACAACCAGACTTCAATCATGATGAACGTGTCGCTGATGTCGGCCGACCTGCCAGCCCCTGCTGACGCGAAGGAACTGCAATTCACTCCGATGTTCAAGACCCTCAGCTTCCAGACAGCCATGGACTACGAGGCTGTTGGAAAGTTCTACCAGACAGCACTCGCGAAGCAGGGCTGGAAGTCCACCGCCCCAGAGATTGCTGAGAGCGAAGATGATTTCGGACGCCCACAGGGTCTGATGGTCTTCCGCAACAAAGCCGAAGACATGATTACCCTGGAATTGAAGAAGCTGGATGAAGTGACTGATGTCACGATCAAGCATCAGACAAAGGAAGAATGGAAGGAAGAAGAAGAGCGGGCAAAGGAAGCCATCAAGAATGCTCAGGCTGCAGAAGAAGCCGTAGCGGCAGCAGCAGCCGGAGACGAAGAAATGGAAGAGTCGGAGCTGGCACGACAAATCCGCGAAGAAGCGGAAATGGAAGTGGAAAAAGCCCTGGGCGATGCGAATGCTCAGATCGCTGAGGCACTCAAAGGAATTCCGGGGCGATCAGAAAAGCCGAAAGCCTCATCAAAAAAGAATGCTGACAAAAAGCCGGCCGCAAAGACTTCCACAAAGGCCATGGCGACAGGTAAAGAATCGTCTGTCGGTACTCTGAAGGTTGGCGATAAGACCTACACGCTGAAGAACATCGTCGCTTACGAAATCGACTACTACGGCGACAAAATGACGCGTGTTTACCTGTCCGAAAAGCCGGCAAACATCACGAAACTGAAGGCCTCCCTTGCCAGGGAAAGAAGCGATAACGAATTCAACGAATTTCAGCCGCAGGTTCGCCTGATTATCAACGCGGATGGCATGGTGGAAAGTTACGACCTGTGGGCCGACAACGTCTCGGTCAGCGGAAACGGCAGCCTTGAAGGTTCGGCCGAACTGAAAGGCGGCCGCATCATCGGCAATGCAAAGCTGACCGAAGAAGGCGAAGCTGGGGATCGCAAGTACATGTTTGATTTCAAGTTCGAAGCCAACGTGATTCCGCTGCCGGAAAAGGCTGGCAGTGAAAGCGATTCCGACAGTGAGAAAGAAGACGAATAACGAAGGTCAGTCAGGCCAAACGGCATCGTCCGACGCCTGAGCCGTTGATTACAGCTCGCGTGGAACCACTTTGTGTTCCACCGCGAGCTTCTTCCTTTGCAGGCTTCACGTTTGTCGGTCTAATTCTGACGGGAGTGTTTGTCCGCGACCGCCCAGGGGCACAACTGCAGGATCGACAGCCTATGTCTGAAACACACGAGATGCCATCAGGCCGTCGGCCATTGAAGACTCGACAATGGCCCGTCTTTCAGAAGCTCGCAGCAACTCTGGCCCGGCGCGATGTGTCGCCCAATATGATCTCTGTCTGGAGCGTGATCTTTGCGACCGGAGCCTGCGGCTGCCTGATCGCCACCAATCATGTCAGCCATGATCTTCTCAGACGAGGCTGCTGGTTACTGTCGGCACTGATGATTCAATTGCGGCTGATCGCCAATCTTCTCGATGGCATGGTGGCGATTGAAGGAGGAAAGAAGTCCGCCGTTGGTGACCTCTACAATGAGGTGCCCGATCGCATTTCCGACCCGGCAATTCTGATCGGTGCCGGCTTTGCTTTTGGCGGATGCCCGCTGCTTGGGCTTGGGGCAGCGCTTGTCTCCGTGTTTGTCGCTTATGTCCGCGCCATCGGAGCGAGCGTTGGGGTCGGTCAGGTGTTTCTCGGACCCTTTGCCAAACAGCAGCGAATGGCGCTGATGACGATCGTCTGCGTTGCTGGCATCGTACTTCCATCCCGACTGCAGATTCTGCATAAGGAAAACGCGTTTGGTATCACCGCGGCCGCTCTGGCGGTGATCATTGTGGGTGGTCTTGTGACTTCTGTTCGCCGTCTCCGCAAAATCGCGGAACTGATGAACGCTCGACAGGGAAAAACTGATGCGTCTGTTTGACCTGAGTCATCTGGCATCGGAAGTCCGATGGACCATGATCGGCATCGTCATCGCACTGGTGGTTGCCAGTATTGCATGGCGCGTTCTGAAGATGCGAAACCCCGACCGGGACTATCGCGAACTTCATCTGCGGGTGCGCACGTGGTGGGTCATCGTCGGATTATTTGGACTTGCGGTCGCACTCAACCGCACTGCGTCCCTCGTATTCCTCGCCTTCGTCAGTTTTCTGGCGTTCAAAGAATACCTGTCGCTCATTCCAACGCGCCGCGCCGATCATCGAGTTCTGTTCCTTGCATATCTCGCCATCCCGCTTCAGTATCTCTGGGTCTACCAGGAATGGTACGGCATGTTCATCATCTTCATTCCTGTTTACATGTTTCTCCTGCTGCCGGCCCGAATGGTCATCATTGGAGAAACAAGCGGCTTTCTTCGCGCTGTGGGAACTCTGCACTGGGGCCTGATGACAACGGTCTTCAGCCTGTCACACGCAGCGATGCTGTTTGTCATTCGTCCGATGGAAGCCGCTCGCCTTGCGCCTGTCTGGCCGTCGGAGACCGGACGTGTGCATTCTGGTCCCGGGTTGCTTGTGCTGCTGATCCTGCTGACTCAGGGAAATGATGTGGCTCAGTATATCTGGGGCAAGACTCTGGGCAGGCGAAAAGTTGTGCCGCGAGTCAGCCCTGGAAAAACGCTTGGAGGACTTCTGGGCGGTGTCCTGACAACAACGCTCATTGCCTGCCTGCTGGGGCCTCATCTGACGTTTATCGACTGGAAGCGTTCCCTGATGGCCGGCATGATCATCGGCCTGGGTGGCTTCGCCGGCGACGTTTCGATCTCAGCTCTGAAGCGGGACCTGGGCGTCAAGGACTCCGGGACCATCCTGCCCGGGCACGGAGGTATTCTGGATCGAATCGACAGTCTGACTTACACGGCTCCGCTGTTCTTCCACTTCGTGCACTATTGTTATTGCTGAAGTAGATCGGAGATCGACTGTCATGTCCCGAACCCTGCGATTTGCCTTCTTCCTGCTGCTGGTCAGACCCATCATCCTGATCGTTCTTGGGTTGAATGTGCGCCGTCGCCACCTGTTGCCGGAAAATGGGCCGGCCATCATCGTCGCCAACCACAATAGTCATCTCGACGCGATTACTTTGATGACACTGTTTGGCATGAGTCGGCTGCATCTGGTCAGTCCGGTGGCAGCAATAGACTACTTCCACAGAAACCGGCTGTTGAAATGGTTTTCGGACAAGATCATCGGCATCATTCCTCTGAACCGACGCATCAGAGCGCAGCGTGATGATCCGCTCGAGCCTGTTTCAAAGGCACTGGAATCCGGCAAGATTCTGATCCTGTTCCCGGAAGGTACCCGTGGAGAGCCGGAGGAGCTCCAGGAATTCCGCACCGGAATCGCGCATCTGGCAAAACGACATCAGGAAGTCCCGGTCGTTCCAGTCTTCATGTACGGACTTGGAAAGTCACTTCCCCGCGGCGAAGGAATTCTGGTTCCGTTCTTTTGCGATGTATTTGTCGGTGAAGGTTTTCACTGGAACGGCAGCCGCGATGCATTCATGCAGATCGTGTCGACTCGGATGTCTTCCCTGGCGGACGAATGCCGAAAGCCAGACTGGGAATCCGACGACGCGGCGGCCTGATGCCCAACGCGGTGAAGGATTTTCCAAAGCGAACTTCAGGCGCTCTGCGCTGTAGTGGAACTCGCCAGAGTTCCCATCACCTATGAAAATCGCAGGATCTCTGGCGAGATCCACCACAAACTTAGCCCAGCGCCGCGCGGATACGAGTCACCAGGTTGTTGTCGGCCGCCGAGGAGCCTTTCAAATAGAAGGTGCTGGCGGCGAGGAAGCGGTTGCGGTGGTCGGGGGAGACTTTGTAGTAGTCTTCCAAAGTCGCGGAACTGAATTTGTAGTCGTGCGAGTCGTTGCCCTTCAGGAAGATCAGGCGGCGAGCCGCGTTCATCAGCGTTCCAGCATCTTCGGCAGACTGCACGAAAGACAATGTCTGCTGTGCGGCCTGCATTGACTGCTGGCCAACACTGCTGAAGATCGAATCCACGGTCACGGACTCTTTCGATTCTGCGGCGACCAGTTCATCAATCTTTGTGTCGCCAACCTGACCGCGTGACTTCATCGACTCGCGGAACTGTGGCAGGAACGACGCGTTCTGAAGAAGAAGCAGCTTGCGAGTTTCTGACGAGCCAACTGTATCGAACAGGAATCGGATGGCATTCGTCGTCGTCATGGCATGCAGCGAAACGATGCCGGTTTGGCGCATCAGCAGTTCGCCGGAGGCCAGGTGAATCGCATCAAACAGCGACTGGGGCGATGTGCCGGCGTTCAGCCGCTCTGTCACGCACTGAGCTGCTTCATCGGCCGTTCCGGTTCGCAGTACCGACAACAGTTGAGCCGTCGCGGAAGCATCCGGCTTTCCGGATTCCCAGCCGCCGCGAATCTGTCCGGCCAGCTTCACATTCGATCGCCAGGATCGATCCGGAGCCAGATCACTCTGCGAAGGATTCGGTTCGCCGTTGTGGTTCAGGATAGCGTACGCCAAAGACCGCAACACCGGCTCCGCGTGTTCCCATCCAATTGTCTGCAGCGTTCGCCATGCATTGGCGAGGTAGATGGCCTTGTGTCCGATGCTGCGATAATCACGAGCCGCGTAAGATGCGAACAGTTCAAGAGTCTCCACGGCTCCGAGATACCGCGCGATCCCGGCGGCAGCGACATCGGCCTGTGCGACATCCCACGACTTCATCGACTGATGAAACACATCGCGGACTTTTTCGACAGAGGGAACTCCCGCTTCGTCCACCGGAGCCATCGTCCAGTTGCCTTCGCTGACATCACGAACCTGGGAACTCTTGAATTCATCCAGAGCCCACAGGATCGGCAGCCACCGGTCTTCCTCAGGAGAATTCATGCTGGCAATGTGCGCCGAGTTGACCACGAGCACAGCGTGAAATTTGAATCCCACGGCCGGACGAGGTTCCACGTTTCTTACGCCCGCCAGCAATAAGGCGGCCAGCACTTCGCGGTAGCTCAGCCCGCCCTTGATTCGCGATCCGACTTCTTCCATCAAGCGTTCTCGCGGCGTTTCTTCAATCAGCCGAACGAGCGGTTCAATCTCGGGTCGAAGCTGAACGATTCCCTTCGCCGGACGCAATTGCTCATCGGCGACGGCAGCAAGGCCGGGAATCAAAGAGCCTCCCGTCAGCAACGAAAGTCCGGCAGACGTAGTCGATAGAAAACCGCGACGCGAAAAACTGGGCTTCATGACTCACGACTCCTGCTGAGGGCTGACAAACTTTGATATCCATCATTCGATCTTCGACAGCTTACGCGTCTCAGCGATATTCGACAAACACCGTCCACACTGGTCTCCGTACTTTGTTCGCTAACGAGGGCGATGAAATCCCCAGGTCGCGGCCATGGCATCGGCGGCCTGTTCGACGTCGGTGATGTCGCCCCAGGGGCCGTTGCGAAGAAAAGCGTGAGCAAATTCATGCGCAATGACGTAGAAAGCAAATGCCTCATCGCAGTGTGACAGCTTCAGCCGAAGCACAACGCAGCGTGTTCCAAAACCAAGCGGCCCCGGTGTCGGCATGAACAGTGTCCAGCCCTGACCCGGCGTGTAGTTCTCGATCGTGATCCGAAATCGATGATCGTTCAGAAAGTCCTGCTGAACCTCTTCCGGCAACTGCTCCAGAACGCGGACCACCCGAGCATGAAGCGGTGCATGCGGTTCGAGCTCTCTGGTAATGCTGATGAAGCGATGAGGTTCCGTGGCTGGCTGCATATGTTCAACGTCAACGTATCTGAGTTTTGAAGGGTGTTGTCTCAAGGCGAGGCAGCGGACATGAGTTCGGTCGCGAACATCAGTCCCATCGCACCACCGCGATCATCTTTGCCGTTGATGGCAGGTCGGTCAAAGTAATCCTGCAAAGTCTTCTGCTTTCCGGTTCCTGTACAGACGTTGACCAGGTCACCGTTCGGGCTTGTACGTGATTCGATCGCCTTCCATGCTCGATCCACGGTGGGCTGATATTCTTCGGGCCGCAGCCAGCCACGTCGAATTCCGCGAGCCATCGCGAAGCCGATCATGCATGTACAGGAATATTCATCGTAGCTTTCCGGATGATCGATCACCTGATGCCAGCAGTGTGTTTTCGGATCCTGATAAGGCTTCAGGGCCGCGAGGTGCTTGCGG
>CAZIGZ010000018.1:0-1463 GCA_964538835.1 uncultured Chitinophaga sp.
CCATGATGCCGAACCCCATGCTGCAGATGGCCCAGATGATGCAGATGATGATGGCTGGCAGTATGGCGCCGGCTATGATGGACCCGGCCGCCATGCCCTTTGCCGGCGCGCCGGCCGTTGACGACAAGGATGCCGGACTGTCGTCAGACTTCCTTCGTCCCGCACTGCTGCAGAATCTCATCAAATCCCAGGAAGGTGTGTCGCTCGGAAGCGTACTGGACCTTCTGTGTCTGACGGAAGACGGCTCGGCAGCTTTGGGAGGTGTGCCCAAAGGCTGCACGATGGCGCTCGCCGGGCCTCCAGGAAAGGGCAAGACTCGCACAACGCTGGCTGGCCTGGCGAAAGTCGCGATGAGTGGCCAGAAGGTCGCTTTCGTCGTCGCCGAAGAAGGCTTTCATGATCGTGATGGAAATGGACGCGATGATCTCTGCAGTCGCTTCTGCAAGATCGGTATGGGAGTCACCGGACTGAATGAAAAGGACTTCCGTAAGAAGGTACTGGACAACATGTTCGTTCTGGAAAGTCAGTACCATCGAGGGCACACGTGGGATGACTTTGTGACGAAGTATCGTTTTCTGATTGAGAAGGAAGGCATCAGCTTCGTTGTGATCGACTCATTGAACATGCTTGATCCAAGCCGCAATCGCACGGCCGACAATTTGTCGGCTCTGAAAACCTACAACCATGAAAAGGGTGTCACGTGTGTCTGCGTCGGACAGATTCGCGACACCGGTGCGCCAGTCGGCGGCGAAGCTCTGGTGCACACAGCGGACGTTGTCTTCCTGATCGAAGAAATGTCACTGGGCTCGAAGGAAATCGCGGAACTGTGGGGCGGCAGCTACCGTGACAAGATCGACATCATTCGCGCTGTGAAGAGCGTGACGACTCCGATCTTTCCACATCCGGTCCGACTGGCACGTGATGCGGAACATGGAGTGCTGAAAGTCCACGATGCTCAGCCGGAAATGTACGCGGCTCCTAAAGTCCGCTGACCTGACAAACTGCCGGCTGTCGTCTTCGGAATCAGACGCTTCGGCTGGCTGGTGAATCAAAGACGGGTTGAAGGCCGTCCGCCTGTTCAGACCTCATGTAGAAACGGATGTCGCCATGAACAAACTGATCCGTGCGTCCGCCGGAAGCGGCAAGACGTACCAGCTGTCCGGGCACTTCCTGCGCCAGTTGTTTCTGCAGCACCGGCCGGAAACCATCCTGGCAACGACGTTTACTCGCAAAGCCGCGGGGGAGATTCTCGGTCGAGTTCTCACGCGGCTTGCCGAAGCGGCAACGAAACCGGACGAAGCCGCAAAGCTCGCTCAGGCTCTGGACCTTCCACAGATTACGACCACCGATGCATCACGACTGCTGACCGAGCTGACTCACAACCTGCATCGGCTTCGAGTCTGCACGCTGGACAGTTTCTTTCAGCAGGTCGCTCGCAGTCTCACTCTGGAACTGGGACTTCC
>CAZIGZ010000018.1:1563-58663 GCA_964538835.1 uncultured Chitinophaga sp.
GCGCAGGCGGAGCTGGTGGAACGACTGGCCAACCAGATGAAGGCCATTCGCAGTCTGATGGTGCGATTTGATCGTGAGTATTCACGACTGCGAGCCGATCATGGCTGGCTCAGGTTTGGCGATGTGACCCGGGTGCTTTCACGTTCTGCGGGTGCAGCAAGTGGTTCGCGAATGAGCTTCCGTCTCGACAGTTCGATTCGCAATCTCCTTCTGGATGAGTTTCAGGACACATCTTCGGATCAATGGCAGATCCTGCGACGACTGGCGACCAATCTGCAGGTTGTCGGCAAGCAGTCCAGCTTCTTCTGCGTGGGCGACGGAAAGCAGGCAATCTACGGATGGCGAGGCGGAGTGGCTGCGATTCTGGATGCCGTGCCGGAAGCCGTGCCGGACATTGAACAGGTGCCGCTCGACAAGAGTCGACGATCATCGCCGGCTGTGATGGAAACGGTGAACAAGGTCTTCGAACATGTGGCGTCTCATCCAGCGCTCGATGAGTACGCTGACGCGTGTTCGAAATGGTCGAGTGAGTTCCCACACCACTCGACAGCGTATGAAACGATGCCAGGTTATGCCTGTTTCCGTACCTCGCCGTCAATGGCTGGAGAAGGCGCGGAAGAACGACGAGGCCCCTGGTTTCGATGGATCGCCGAACAGATTCGCGAACAGCATCAGCAGTGCCCTGGTGCAGAAATCGGTGTACTGACACGAAAGAACTCGACGGTTGCTCGGCTCGTCCATGAGTTGAATTCACTGGGCGTTCCCGCGAGCGAAGAAGGTGGTACGCCGCCAACCGACAGCCCAGCGGTCCTGGCCACGATGTCACTGCTCCATTTTGCGTCGCATCCTGCCTGTCGAATCTCACGATTCCACATCGCAACGTCGCCATTGGGGGCTGTTGTCGGACTGACAACGTGGCGCGACGATCATCAGGCATCAACGGCAGCTGCGATGATTCGAGCACGGCTGATGGACGATGGTTACGGACGAACGCTGCAATGGCTTTCCGAAGCCGTTCGTCCTTCGTGCAGCGCGCGCGATATTCTGCGAATGGCTCAGATTGTTTCGGAAGGCTGGCGATTCGATGCTACCGGTTCTCTGAACGCCAGCGACTTTGTTCGACTGCTGGAGAACAGCAAGTTTCAGAAATCAGAGCCTGCCTCGGTTCGTGTCATGACGATTCACCAGAGCAAGGGTCTCGAATTCGACATCGTGTTCCTTCCCGAACTAGATGGTATCCTGATGAAGGCGCCGCAGGCTGCGTTTTCCAGCCCGTCAGTGGCGGATCCACCAGATCGCGTCTGTGTGTGGAGCAATAAGTCTGTTCGCAAACTGCTACCACCGGATATTCAGCAGGCGTTCGATGACACGATCGCGCGACAGGTTTCGGAAAGTCTTTGCGTCTTCTACGTGGCTCTGACACGAGCTCGCTACGCGCTGCATCTGCTGAGTCAGCCGATTTCGGGCAAGCGAGTCCCAAAGACCTATGCCGGATTGCTGCTGGCATCACTGACGGATCAGTCGCAGGCTCTTCCGGAATCGACCTTGTTTGAAACGGGCTGCGCGGACTGGTTCACCGGAATCCCGGACATGCAGAGACCGACCGTTCGCAAGCGATCCGCAGGCGAGCAGATTCCTCATGTGCCTCTGGCATCAATGCCGGACGGACGACGCCGAGGACTTCAGCGACGTGCTCCGTCACGGCATGATGAAACACGCCTTTATCTTCCCGATGTCAGCGCGATCATGAAGCGTGAATCGGCTCCGGCAACAAAGACTCGAACAGTCGACCCCCGAGTTCGCGGAACGCTGATGCATGCCTGGTTCGAATGTATCGAATGGCTCGATGACAGTGACGTACCGGACGTCGAGCAGCTGCATGCCTGTGCTCGTCGACTGACGATCTCCGAAGAGACCGTGAAGAAGGTGCTGCCGGACTTTCTGCGCATGCTTCAGTCGCCGGAGATTCGTTCGGTGTTCGATCAAAGGACCGCAGGACTCGCACCGTCGTTTTCTCCACACATGGACGTGCTGCGTTCTCAGCAGGCCATTCTGAAAGTCGACCGCGAACGACCGTTCGTGATGATCCGAAACGGCGAGATCATTCAGGGGTCCATTGACCGCCTCGTCCGTCTGGTTCTGCATGGCCGGACGCTGGCCGCGGATGTCGTGGACTTCAAAACTGACCGCCTGGTCGGCGACGTCGCCCGCTGGGTTCGCGAGAAACAGGAACACTACGCCCCGCAGCTCGAAGAGTACCGGAACGCCGTCCAGAAGTGCTGGCAGCTCCCTCCCGAGCACATCAGCACCCGCCTCCTGCTCCTGGAAGCTGGCCGAGTCGCCTCCACACACTGATCCGCATGTGTGTAGCAGCCGTTTCAAATTCCCAGCAAAAACACTTAATATTCCAATATAGGTGCCTGGCACCTTGATGCTCGAATTGACCGGCCTTGAGTCCTTTGCCCGACTGGCCATAAAGTCTGTCAGGCACGGAATTGCGCAGTGCACAGACGAACAGGGAGGTCACGATGGCGTTTTGGATCATGGGCGGCGGCGCCGTTGCCATTCTCTATTGGATCTATGACGGCTATGGTCGCTTCCTTCAGGTTGTAGCGGCTGTCGCAGGAGTCAGGATTGGCGGGAGTTCGTGCGTTCCATCGAATGGGGCAGGGCAGTCCGGGACGGACCGGGGCGATGCCTGCGAGTGGCCTGAGATCACGGTCCTGCTGACGGTTCATAATGAGGAGAAGTTGATCCGGCAGAAGCTGGAGAATCTGCTGGCGTGCGAGTATCCGGCTGGACGCTGTTCGGTCGTCGTGGCTTCTGACGGATCGACCGATTCCACAAACGCGATTGTGCGAGAATACTCTTCGAAGGGCGTTCGCCTGTTCGAAAGTCCGGGACTCGGAAAGACGGCGACTCAGAACGCTGCGATAGAGACGATTCAGACAGAACTGATCGCGTTCACCGATGCTGACATACAGTTCTGCAAAGAATGGCTCTATCTGGTCGTCGAGCACTTTCGGGATCCGGCCATTGGTGCGGTCGATGGTCGATACCTGTTTGGAAACGAAGATGCTCAGGATCTTCACGCCTGCCAGGGATACTACTGGCGTTATGAACTGAAGCTGCGAACTCTGGAGTCAGGACTGGGATTGCTGGCCGTCGTCGCCGGCGCCTGCTTTGCGATGCGACGTTCGTTGTTCGTGCCGATGGATCCTTCGATTGGGGAAGACTGTATCGTTCCTCTGGATGTGGTTAGCCAGGGTTACCGCGTGGTCCATGAACCGAGAGCCATTGGAATCGTTGACCTTGAAGATGATACCGGTGTTTCGCTGCGGCGTCGAATTCGCATGACGCTTCGAAACTGGCAGGGGACATGGACCCGCAGTCACCTTCTGAATCCGCTTCGTCATCCCGGCTACGCGTTTGCTCTCTGGTCGCACAAGCTGCTTCGCTGGCTGTCTCCGGTCTTTCTGGTGCTGGCGACTCTTTCGTTTGGTGCCCTTTTTGTTGTCCGGCCATCACTCGTCACTGCGGCTGCGTTTTGTCCTTTTGCAGGACTGTACCTGCTGGCTCTTTATCACATGATGCTGAATGGTCGAGGACTTCGATTGCCGGGGACGGCGTTTGCCTACAGTTTTCTGCTGGCCAATCTTGCCTTCATCATTGGTGTCTGGAGAGCGATGACAGGCCATCAGGTTCGCCAGTATCGCAACACCTGATTGCAGGGCTTTGCTCAAGACTCTGGATTCACGCGAGATGCCCGATGCTTCGTTCGAAGATGATGCAACGACTCACGGAATCTTCTGATCCGTTCGACCTGTTGATTATCGGTGGCGGAGCAACTGGACTGGGAGCCGCGGTCGAAGCGGCCAGCCGCGGCTACCGTGTGGCCCTGGTCGAACGCGACGACTTTGCGGCAGGCACATCCAGCCGAAGTACCAAACTGATCCACGGTGGTGTTCGCTATCTGAAGCAGGGCCAGATTGGCATGGTTCGCCATTCGCTTCTGGAGCGAGAGCGGCTGCTCAGAAACGCACCAACTCTTGTGCGGCCTCTGAGTTTCCTGTTGCCGGCGTATCGAGTCGGTGAGCGAGCCATCAACTATCTTGGTCTGCGTCTGTACGATGCTCTCGCGGGCCGAAGATCCATGGGGACTTCGAAGTGGCTGAGTCGCTCGGCCATGCTGGACCTGATCCCGTCACTGCAGACTCAGTCACTGCGCGGCGGCGTGCTTTATCACGACGCCCAGTTCGACGACGCTCGTCTGGCCGTGGCCCTCGCCATGACGGCTGTGCAACACAGTGCGGTTGTCCTGAACTATGTCAGCGTGGATAAGTTCCTCTACGAAGGCAGCCGAATTTGCGGTGCGGAAGTGCGAGATGTCGAATCAGACACACGGCACGTGATTCGGGCCAAACGAATTTTGAACTGCACGGGAGTTTTCGCCGAGCATCTTCTGGAATGCGATCGTCGTGCCATTGGAGATATGCACTCGTCGGAATCCATCGCTCCCAGTCGCGGTACTCATCTGGTCGTCGATTCCCGTTTCCTGCCGGGCAAGAATGCGATGATGATTCCGTCTACTGACGACGGGCGAGTACTGTTTGCCATTCCGTGGCATGGCAAGGTTCTGATCGGAACGACCGACAAAGCCGTGTCGAAAGTTACCACGGACCCGGTTCCAGATGACGACGAGATTCGCTATCTGCTCGACCATCTTCGACGATACCTGAACCCGGCCCCTGTGCGATCTGACCTGCGAGCCGTCTTTGCCGGGCTTCGACCACTCGTACGGCGTTCGCAATCGAAATCAACCGCTGCACTTTCGCGTGAGCATTCAATTTTGACATCGCGATCAGGACTGATCACTGTCATTGGTGGCAAGTGGACGACCTATCGACAGATGGGAGAAGAACTCATCGACCTTGTCGAAAAGTCTTCAGACTGGAATCATCGAGTTTCCGTCACTGGAGAACTTCCTGTTCAAATGACCGATGCCGGAGATCCTCAAGGGCTCAATCATCGAACATCAGGCAGCGGACTGAACGATGGAGAAGCTGAATTTGTCCGCCATTGTGTCCGTCATGAGTTTGCTCGAAACGTTGCTGATGTTCTGGCCAGGCGATCCCGTCTGCTGTTTCTTCATGCTCAGGCCGCGATCGAAGCAGCTCCTGCGGTGGCCAGGACGATGGCGGCAGAACTCGGCCGTACCGAATCATGGGCCTCCGAACAGGTCGAGCAGTTTCGTTTATTCGCCACTGGTTTCCTGCCACGCTGAGCATCAATGTGCGGACATGGACAGAGAAACCGCTGAAGAGTCACTGCCCGGGAGTAGCCAGACAGATCGAAACCGCAGCTTCGTTCACGTCGCTGGCAGCCTCAAACCGACTCGCAACTTGCGCCCATAAATTCGAGTGAGTATTGAAGTCGCAATCGAGCGACGAAGACTCTAGATTCTGCCACAGGCGGAGATAACTCAGAGGGTTGCGAATCACAATAACACGCTGCCGAGACGATCGGCGACAGAGTCGTCATCGCTGGAATCTCCACAGAACTCCTCTGTATTTTGACGACTGCCGCTTTCAGGTGCAGACATGGCTACGGAACAGACGGAATCCCCGGCAAACAGTGAACCCATGATGGAAGTTCGCTATGAGTTTACTCCGGTCCTCGCCGACATTCTGTCGCATCTCAAAGCATCCCTGATGGTGACCACGTATCAGGCAGGAAAGCTGCTGGTCCTTGGTGTTCACGACAAAGCCCTGCGAATCTCATTTGCCAGCTACGAGCAACCGATGGGACTGGCCATTCAGAATGATCGAATGGCCCTGGGAACTCGAAGGCAGATGAACTTTCTTCAGGGCAAGCGGGACGTAGCGGGCTCCGTCGATCCGAAAGGAACCTGGGACATCTGTTTTGTTCCTCGAACGTCCACGTGGACCGGCAATATTCATGGTCATGACCTGGCATGGGGGCACGAAGGCCTGTGGGTTGTGAATACGCTGTTCTCCTGTCTTTGTACTCTGCACGAAGACTATAGCTTTGTTCCTCGATGGAAGCCTCGCTTCATCAGCGAACTCGCGGACCAGGACCGCTGCCATCTGAATGGACTGGCGATGAAGGATGGACAGCCTGCCTTTGTGTCGGCCATGTCAGAAACGGATACACCGGCAGGATGGCGTCCGACGAAGGCCTCAAGCGGAGTCCTGATCGACGTGGCTTCCGGGGAAACGGTCTGCCGAGGACTTGCGATGCCCCATTCACCGCGCTGGTATCAGGGCCGTCTCTGGGTTCTGGATTCCGGCCATGGTGCCCTCGCAACGGTCGACCCTGCGACGGGAAAGCGGGACATTGTTGAGAAGTTTCCGGGATACGTTCGCGGGTTGAGTTTCTGTGGACAGTTTGCGTTTGTGGGACTTTCCAGGATCCGTGAAACATCGATCTTTGGAGGAGTGCCGATTGCCGAACACCGACACAATCTGAAATGCGGTGTCGGCGTCGTCGACCTCCTCTCAGGACGTACGGTGGCTGTGTTTCAGTTTCTTTCCGGGGTCACGGAGATCTTCGCCGTCGAAGTTGCCCAGGGAGCGACATGCCCGTATGTCGCGGGTTCCAGCACTGGCGGCAAAGAGCATGATGTCTGGGTTGTTCCTGCTGCAGGAAAGGTCCCGGCCGTCAACACCCGGCGGCCGTGGTTCAGTCAGGCGGAATCCGAAACAGAGCCTGCTCGAACCTCCGCAGTGTCCGGTGAATCCAGCTCCGGACTGATGTGGTCGACCGTCATTTCCACCGCGCCGGGACTGGGCGCTCAGATGGCGCAATCCGTCGCCGCGTTTCCATCCGGACGACCAGCCTCGTCGAATCTCGAAGAATGGCTGACGCAAAACCCCAATGACGCAGCCTCCTGGATTACCCTCGGCAATCTTCGGCAGGAGCAGGACCGCCAGGCCGAAGCCATCACGTGCTACGAACGAGCCGCCGCTGCGGATCCGCGAATGCCTGCCGCCCGACAGAATCTCGGCTACCTGCTTTTCAATCAGGGATTCCCTGAGCGCGCAATGACTGTCTATGAGGAGCTTCTGACATTCGACCCTTCACCGATGAATCGACTGCTTGCGTCGTCGGTGCTGCCCATCGTTTATCGTTCGAGTGAAGATATTCATCGATGGCGACAGCGACAGCACTCAGCTCTGCAGCGAATGGCGGATGACAGGATCGTGGTGGACGCTGCCAAAAGCCTGGTGCCAACCACCTTCTTCTGGGCGTATCAGGGACTGAACGATGTTGCACTCATGAAACTGCGAGGCTCCGTCATTCAAGGTTCATCACGGACTCGCGAATCGAGCGTTGCAGCGGCTGACGGGCGTCTTCGGGTTGGCTTTCTTTCAGCCTACTTTCGGAATCATACGATCGGCCGCCTGAATATTGGCCGCGTCGAGCATCTGGATCGTTCCCGATTCCACGTCACTGTCTGCAGTGCGTTCGCAGGGCAGGATGAGTTTACGAATCGGTTCCGTCAGGCAGCGGACAACTATGTCACAGTTCCGCGGGATGTCCCGAAGGCTGTTGAACTCCTGCGTTCCCTGAAGCTGGGTGTCCTGATCTTTGCCGATGTCGGCATGGACGCGCTCTGTTCGACGCTGGCATTTTCTCGCATGGCGCCCGTTCAGTGCGTGACCTGGGGGCATCCTGAAACGACGGGAAGCCAGGAAATGGACTACTTCCTTTCCAGCGAACTTCTCGACGAGCCTGATTCACAGAGCCACTATTCCGAAACGCTAGTTCGAATGCCACTGACAGGCACGTGGTACGAGCGTCCCGCAGAGCCATCGCCCGACCCCTCGCTTCGAGACCGCATCGGTCTGCCGAAAAGCGGTCCATTGTATGTGTGTCCTCAAACGCTCTTCAAAATTCATCCGGAGGACGATTTTCTGTTCCGCAGGATACTTGAACAGGATCCGAACGGTCACCTGATCATGATTGACGGACGGGTATCGGAATGGACGAATCGCCTGAAGGCTCGCTGGTCCTCAACGATGGCAAGTGTCAGTGAGCGTTGTCATTTCCTGCCACCGCTTCCTCATCCGGATTTTCTCAGGCTTCTCAGGGAGGCCAGCGTCATACTTGATCCGCTGCACTTTGGTGGCGGCAACAGCAGTTATGAAGCGTTGGCGATGGGAGCTCCGATTGTGACGCTGCCGAGCGAGTTTCTTCGAGGCAGAATTACACAGGCTCTGTATCGCACGATGGGTTACACGGACCTGGTCGTCCATTCGATCGAAGCGTATGTGTCACTGGTGGTGCGACTTGGGAACGATGCGGCCTTCCGGGCACAGTCCGTCGCGGCCATTCAGCAATCCTGCCACAGGCTGTTTGAGAACATCCGGGAAGTCCGCTGCCTTGAAGATGCGCTGCTTCTGTGTAGTGGCAAGATCGGCGGCTAGATCCTTACTCGCGAAAGACACAGCGTCAGCTCAGGCCGACTGGCGGCGTCGGCTGCGAGCGTGGCGAATGGTGCGATGCTTGAGCTTCAGAAAGATCGCAAGCATCTGCTGAGCATCACGGTAACGGCGGCGAGGATTCAGATCGATGGCCCGCCGCATGAAGTCAATGAACTCCGGATGTATGCGGCCTCGAAGCCGGTTGTATCCTGAGGGCGGCCAGGCAAACGGCCACTCAGGCCAGTGTCCAGACAGCAGACGCCAGATGATCAGTCCAATGGAGAACACATCCGAGCGGAACGAGGGCTTACCCATCGCCTGCTCCGGAGCCATGTAGCCAATTGTTCCCGTTCCACCACCCTGCACAGTCTTCTGCGACACCTTGGCAATTCCGAAGTCTGCCAGCCGAATTCGATTGCCGGCAAACACGATGACGTTCTCCGGCTTGATGTCACAATGGATCACGTGGTGCGAATGGGCCAGCGCGGTGGCTCTCAGAATCTGCTCAGCAATCTCAAACGCGCTTTCGAGGGAAATTCGGCGAGTCATCCGCTGCTGCAGGGTTTCGTCTCCCAGCGGAAAGACCACGACCAGCCGATCTTCGATAATGCTGGCATCCTTGATCGGAAGGATGTTGTCATGTTCGAGCGGCGCTGTCGTCCGGATTTCCTTCCGGAACTCTGTCAGAACGGTTTCTGTCGTGTATTGGGAATGCGGCACCTTGATGGCCACTCGGATCCCCTGGACCGTGTCCATGGCCTGATAAACTGAGGCAAATCCGCCGGAACCAAGCTTTCGCTCGATCCGGTATTTTCCAAGCTTTTGGCGGATCTTCAGCTCTCCGGAAGCAACGGCACCGTTGGGCATGGCTCTGGACTGCTCAGCATGACGACAGGGTCAGAAGACAGACTTCTTCATGCTCCAAATTCGGCGACCGAATGCAACGGGCAGAACTTCCTTTTTGGCACGATGGATAAAACCCGCAAAGCCGTTGGAGGTCCCATGCCTTTGTCCGCAAAGTCTGCTTACCTTCGCAGAGGATTTTCGGGGAACTGGAAAATCGGCTCAAGTTTCTGCGGAGGCCCCACCAGTAGCCGGCCGGGTGACAGGCAGCTGGATCCTGGGAGGAGTCGGGCGGGGAATATGCCGTTCCGCCTCGGTCAACAGTTCCTGCAGCTGTTCTCCCAGGAACTTCGCGGCAACAGCGCACTGCTGAAAATTCGTGTGAGTTGACGCGTGCCAGGCGTCCTTTTCAAACTGCTCCGCGGCTGACCTGAGTTTGGCAACCTTCTTGCGGACGGTTCGGAAGTAGCTGACGGGGTCTTCGATCTGAGTCTCCACAGCTCGGAAGACATCGAAAATTGTCCGAGCCATCTCGTTCAGCTCCGGAAAGTCCTCCACTTCATCACAATGCTTGATGAACGTGCGAATCATCCAGCCGTGAGCCATCACCTTCTGGCTTCGAGCAACCAGGATCTTCAGCTGGTCAGCCTGTTCCTCGTTCAGAGACGGACGGGACTCGTGCTCTTCCTGTGCCTGTTCAGTCATGGATTTTGCCTCAGTCACCTCAACCGATGTTCTCTGAAACCGAATCCGACTTTTGAATGGCTCGAACGATCACCCGGTTGCCGGCGATGCGAATGACTTCAATGGGAGTTCCGTGATCAATATACGCTCCGTCGCTGACGACATCGATGTACTTGTCGCCGAACATCCCTTTGCCGGATGGACGAAGAGCAGAGGCTGCGGAACCGACACATCCCAGATCGACCGGCCCCGAATCGCTTCCAGCCCCTGTCAGTGCAGGATTCAGCAAAGGACCTTCTCCGGCAGCCGCATATCCAGGAGGCGTCAGAATCAGGCGATTGATCCACGGGATGGACGGCAGAAAACGATTCAGGATCACCGCGGTGACGATTACGGTCACCATCGCCCCGGTCAGGGACCCGAGGCTTCCCATCGACTCCTCAAAACTCTCCGTCGCATTCATTCCGGCAAAGGTGTGACTTGCCATGATGAGCGACAGAATCAGCAGCAGAATGCCCGTGATCCCGAAGACACCGAAGCCTGGAATGACAAAGATCTCCAATGCCAGTAAACCAAGACCCAGCACAAAGAGAAGAAGTTCCAGCAGACCTGCGGTGCCTCCCAGAAATCGACTCCAGAAAAACAGCGTGAAGCAGATCAGAGCCGGAACCGCGAACGCTCCTGTTGGCATATGTGCTTCAACATAAAGACAGATGATCGCTGCACTCAGCAGCAGGAATCCGCCAAAGCCTGAGTTCAGAAACGCAACAACGCCATCAACCCAGGTTCTCTGGACAGGCTGCAGGGCCAGTTCTTCCGGAACCCCAAGGCGTCGTCGAAGCTCAGAGAAATCTGCACAGGGTGCCTCTGCCAGTCGCAGCTGATGAGCCCGTTCTCCGCGAAGAGTCAGCAGGATCCCTTTACGACTTTCCGGCACCATGGGCCCCTTGATCCATTCGTCCGGCTGAGCCTGGATTTCATGCTCAGACATCCACGTGACGCGACCGTCCTTCTTGTTGGTCACTTCAAAGATCTCCAGATCCTTGTCAACCATCGCCTGAAGAAGGCCAGGTGCTCGGTTTTTTCGCCTGGCGATTGACGCAACGAACTCCAGAAACGGACTGACGATCTTCTCAGGAGCTCGTTCAAATGCTCCGCCGGGCTGAGTCTGCATGATGACACCGATGTCGCCAATCTGAGCATCGGCATGCATCATGATCTGGTCACAGCCGAACGCGATCAGAGCACCACCGCTCCATGCGCCGCGAGGAATCCACGCGACGGTCGTGATCTTCGAAGGATCAAGGTCGGCGAGAGTCATCGAGATTTCTTCGGCAATGTCCTTGCTGCCACCTGGTGAATCAATCTCCAGGATCAGCAGGTTCACGTTGTCAGCCACCGCTGTTCGAATTTCACGCAGGACAAAATCCTGCATGGTGTGCCCGATGACACCATGAACTTCGATCAGGCGAGTCTTCACGGGCTTTCCTTCCGTCTGCTGCCGCATGGCTTCACGTGGCAATCCCAGAGCTTCCGTGAGTTCTGGGCGAGTCTTCACGGTTCGCCCAACTAGAAACCCCGACTTCATCGCGTCCGAAGCGAAGAATACGCCCGGGCTTCCAGCTTCTTTGATGGTCTCCACATCGGAGATTTCAATATTCTGCTGCTGAAGCAAACGCAGTTCTTCGACCGTTACAAACTTCTGGGACTTCGCCCCCGTTTCGTCCGTCATTGTGATTCTTCGCAGAGCCACTGTCGGATTGATCATGGCATTGATGATGCCGCGGGAGAGTCGGTTGTTGCGGCGACGATCCGCCAGTGCCAGGATAAACGAGGCATCAGATTCTTCCAGTGGTTCGCCACGGGAAATATCACCCAGTGAAGCATCGGGGTGCATGATAATCTCATGACAGGCCAGCGCGACGACCGCATGATTTCCCTCGACAGTTTTTGGAATCCACGCCACCGTGCGCACGTTGCTGAGTTCGGCGGAGGTCAGGAACGAAGCGATATCGCGTACCTGTCCAAACCGACTGGAGCCGGATTCGATTTCCAGGACCAGAATGGCCTGCCGAGATTCACGAACGGCCTGAGCCTGAAGCTCCACCGCCGTGTTGTTAATCAGACTGACGGTCTGATCGGAAATGGGAGTCTTGACAGTGACAAACCGTCCAAACGGTCCGGCCGCTGCCTCTTTTGACTCACCCTGTTCTTCCTGAGCGCTGAGGCCAGGCAAAGGGACGGCTGAGACGAATGCGATCAAAATGAGTCGAAGAAGTAGTTTCATAATATCTTTGAGAACGCGATCTTCGAGTGAGGCATTTTTGCCGTTACTGGGGGCCAACACTGGCGAGAGAAATCAAATCCTGGGGTACCGGGACACCTTCAGAATACCGAGTTGGGACACAGGGGATTGTACGGAGCCATTCGAAAAGTCACGAGAATTCCCTGTCGGACGACCAGGCTGTTTGCGTAATTCGTCGGCCTGCTCAAAAACCTGGCACGATCCGCGAACGAAACAGTCGGCTTTCGGATGACAATCTTCAGTACATTTTGAGGTTTCATCAAGTTTTGCGATGGCCGGAAGGCAGGGTATTCCGATTGTTGCTGAGGATGCTGAATTTGAACAACCAAGCCTTTTGTTCCCCGGTGACAATCTGCGAAGATATACGTCTGGACTCGCTTCACCGTAAAGTTTTCCAGTGTCCTCAGTCAGGGGGTTTCCTGAGACAGACGGACAAGTCTGATCCTGAAATCAGCTCCGGAACCGGTCCAAGGATCACAACCATGCGTTCGATGCGCCGAAATATGTCAGGTCCAAACGGCTCGCGCAGGGGCTTTACCCTGATTGAGCTGCTGGTGGTTATCGCCATCATCGCCGTGTTGATTGGCATTCTTCTGCCAGCAGTTCAGCAGGCACGTGCTGCTGCCAGGCGGACTCAGTGCCTGAATAATCTGAAGCAGATGGGTCTGGCGTTACATGGCTTCCATGATTCGAACAAAAAGTTCCCGCCGGCACGGCTGATCATCAACAAGCAGCGAACAACGACGAACGAATTCGCAACAGAGCCTGGGATGGATGAACCTTCCTGGCTCATCCATATCCTTCCCTACATCGAACAGGCGGGCATGGCAGCCGAATGGGATGTCTTCAAGACATACGGCGAACACAGCGAAGCCGTTCGGCGCCGAGTCGTTCCAACGTTTCTTTGTCCGGAGCGACACTCCGCGACAAATGCCGTTGCAGATGACGTTCGAATGGAGATTCGATTTCCCTGTGGCTGTCCTGGTGGCGTCCAGGTGATTCCTGGTGGCGCTGTGGCCGACTATGTTGGCAATCACGGCGATAACTCCGCAGGTGCGATCGGAAGAGACACGGACTTTTACTGGGGCGGTCGTGGCAATGGAGTACTGATCTCCAGCCAGCCAAAGCTGAATGCTTCGCAGTCGACGGACAGCAAGCCTGTTCTGGAACGTGATTGGGTGGACACCGTAACAATGGCGGACATTAAGGACGGCACAAGCCAGACACTGCTGATCGGCGAACCGCATATTCCATCCGACATGATGACTCGAAGTCCCTACAATGGGCCCGCGTACTTTGGTCGCCACATGACTCACTTCGCTCGCGTTGGAGGTCCCGGAGTCCCCATTGCACACGGCCCCAATGATCAGCGGGCGAACGTGTATTCCTTCGGAAGTGCTCACGGCGAATCTGCACAGTTCGCATTATGCGACGGAAGTGCTCGGGCGATTTCTTCGTCCATCAGCACGCAGGTTCTTGCCAGCCTCTGTAACCGGAGTGATGGACTGCGGTTCGAAGGGTATTAGTCGCTTCGACGATTCATGGGGATGATCTGATCAAAGGACAGGAGCTTTGTCGGTGAAATCTACAGGACGCAGGAATTGGATGCTGACGCTGCTTTGCCTGACAGCATCTCTGCCAGGGTGCGGAAGCGGCCGACCCGAAACGTATCCAACAACGGGCAAAGTCGTATTCCCGGACGGCAGTCCTGTGAGGCTTGGCACGATCGAACTTCTATCCCAGGAACACAAGATCAACGCCACGGGCACCATCAATCAGGATGGCACCTTTGTCCTTGGGACATATTCGCCTGACGACGGTGCATGTGCCGGCAAGCACATTGCAATAGTGACTCAGCTGATCGTCAACGACGGTATGACAAAGCACCAGCTGGATCACGGCGCCCCGGTCGATCCGGCCTACGCTTCCTATTCGACATCACCGCTGTTTGTGGTCATCGAAGCGAAGGACTCCAACGTCATTGAGCTTAAGGTTGAAAAGGCCAAAATGCCGTGACCATTTGCCTGAACGCGACTCTGGTCAACGTCATCGCCCCTTCAATCTTCACTCAGTCTGAACGGTAATTGTCCTTCGTAAAGTGTCCTTCGTATGCGAATCCGATTCTTGACCTGTGGCGGAACAATTGACAAGGTCTACTTTGACCAGCTCAGCCAGTACCAGGTAGGTCCCCCGGGCGTGGAACGCATCCTTCAGGAACTCCCGGTCGGGTTTGAATTCACCGTGCAGTCCATCATGCGAAAGGATAGCCTGGACATGACGGATCAGGATCGTCAGCTTGTTCGAAAGGCTGTGCTGGATTCCCCTGAGCGACTGATCGTGATTACTCATGGCACGGACACAATGATCAACACGGCGCTCGTTCTTGCAGACATCCCTGAACGCCGGATCGTGCTGACAGGCGCGATGCAGCCAGCCAACTTCAAAAACTCAGACGCAGTCTTCAACGTTGGCATGGCATTGGGTGTGCTTCAGGCCCAAAGCGACGACGGCGTCTGGATCGCGATGAGCGGCAAAGTGTTTGATCCTCGCACATCACGCAAGAATCGGGATCGCGGCGTCTTCGAGGAGACGTCGCAGGCAGGATAGCTGAAGGCAATCGATCGGGCGTTTCGGTGAGCAGTGCCATTCGCCACAGTCATTCAATGGATGGAACCACGAATGAACGACAGAACGAAACGCAGCGAAGTTCGCCATATCGCGATTGCCGGCGGAGGAACATCCGGCTGGATGACAGCGGCCATGCTGGCTCGCACGATTCCCAAAGAGCTGTGTCGCATTACCGTCATTGAACCTCCCGGCCCGCGTGGGATTGGTGTTGGTGAAGCTTCGGTGCCATCGCTCGTCAGCCTTCTGAGACGATTTCAGGCGGATGAAGCGGAGATGATGCGGGCATGTGAGGGTACCTACAAACTGGCCATCAGGTTTCTGGACTGGGTCGATGCTGGCAGTGACCACTGGCATCCGTTCGGTGTCTGCGGAGCAAAGATTGACGGCCGGGATTTGTTTCCGTGGTGGATGGCTCAGGTCAGTCGCGGAGAGACCGTGCTGCCATATCACGAATACTCACTGCATTACCAGGCGTGTGCGCAGCGTCGAGGACCACATTTTGTTCAGGGCCTCTCCCCCATCACAGAGACTCAGTCATACGCATTTCACTTCAACGCGGAAGCCCTGGCCGGCTGGCTCCGACAGGTGGCCCTCGACGCCGGCGTTCTGGAAATTCATGGAGCGGTCGAAGGAGCCATCCTGACGGACCGCGGCGACGTGTCGATGGTCCATGTGACTCAGGGACAGACGGTCACGGCAGACTTCTTCATCGACTGTTCCGGCTTTCGCTCCATCCTGATGCATGAAACGCTCAAGGATCCATTCGAAAGCTGGAACGACAAACTTCTGTGTGATCGAGCCGTTGCGTGGAAGATTCCAGGGGGTCATTTCATTCCGCCGTTTACCGTCTCAAAGGCACTGCAGGCCGGGTGGATGTGGCAGATCCCGCTCGTCGCGCACGTGGGACTTGGCTACGTCTACAGTTCGCCGTTCATCTCGGAAGACACCGCATGGCAACAGTTCCAACAGGCCGTTCCGGATCTTGATCTCTCCCGAGCAACTCCCAGGTTTTTGAAGATGCGAGTTGGTCGGCAGTCGCATTTCTGGAAGAACAATGTCCTGGCCGTTGGACTGTCAGCAGGATTCCTCGAGCCGCTGGAGTCCACGGGCATTCATCTCAGTCAGGTCGGAATTGAGTTGTTCCTGCAGCTTTTTTCCCTGAACGGTGACTGGTCCGCACCGCGCGAACATTACAACACCACGATTGCAAAACTCTACGATGATGTTCGCGACTTTGTTCAGATGCACTACTGGCTCAGTCAGAGAACGGACACAGCTTTCTGGACGGCCGCTCGAACAGCTCCGCTTTCATCGGCTCTGAAGCATCGTCTGGACCTTTACGACGAAACCGGCATGTTTGATGTACTTCAGCGGGAGGCGTTTGCAGACACCAGCTACTACCATATTCTCGCAGGAAGTCGTCGTCTTCCGAAACGCGCACCGTTGTTTGCTCTTGCTGCTCCGTCGCCGACAGTTCATAGGATTCTGGAATCGATCGCGCGACAGAACCAGATGGCAGTGGCTCAACTGGAATCACATGAGAGTGCTCAGGGAATTCAATCACGACGGCGAACGGCCTGACAAGGGCTGAAATGGCCAGAACTGGTCGTAAAGGGCGACACTCCGCAGTGTTTGTTCCGGGGAGTTCCGATGAGGATCGCAGAAATCGGAACGCCCCTCTGAACCCTCGGCAGGGTCGACGGAGGGCGTTACAGTCCTGCTCCATGGATTGTGCAGGGAGGATTCCCAGGCGAAGTTCAGACCAGTGAGCATGTTGATGGCCAGTTACTCCGGACGACTCGACGCAAAGATTCGATCGACTCAGACACCCGCATTGATGGGCATTGATCCTCGCTGGGACTGGCTTCCAAAGGACATTCGCAGCTGGGCCGAATCTCTGGGCGGCAGCGTGGCCGAACAGCAGGCTCGCGGCTACGAAGCGTTTAGTCGCGAACTGATCGATCTTGCAGCGCCGCATATTCCGGCTGTGAAGCCTCAGGTGGCATTCTTCGAACAGCTGGGTGTTCCCGGGATGACAGCACTGCATTCGGTCATGCTGCATGCTCGGCGAGCCGGTTTGATCGTGATTACGGATGCCAAACGAGGCGACATCGGAACGACCGCAGAGGCATATGCAGAAGCATGGCTGGCCGGTGAAGATCCGAATGCTGCCAACTGGCCAGCCGATGCACTGACAATTAACCCGTACCTTGGCACAGACTCGCTGGAGCCATTTGTCAAGGTTGCAAAGAAGCGGAATGCGGGCCTGTACGTCCTCGTTCGCACCAGCAATCCCGGCGCTGCTGAGTTTCAGGATCGCACAAGCGAAGGCCGCACGGTTTATGAAGTGGTTGCAGACACGGTGCAGCGGTTGAGTCTGGATTCGACAACATCCGACAGTCCGTATGGTCTTGTTGGAGCAGTCGTCGGCGCGACATGGCCGGAACAGCTGAAGAGCCTTCGAACGCGCATGCCAAACGTGCCTCTGCTGATCCCTGGATACGGTGCTCAGGGAGGAACATCTGCCGACACAGCGTCCGCCTTTGATGCGTCCGGGCTTGGTGCGATCGTCAACAGTTCCCGTGGCATCAACTTCGCATGGCAGCGCAAGCCTTACAGCGAACAATTCGGAGAAGCCAACTGGCGTCAGGCTGTCGTTGCGGCGATCCGCGACATGATTGCTGATCTCGCCAGCCACACACCCGCATCAGCGCTTGGCGTGAAGACATAGAAGGCAACATGGCAGCGAATAACGAGGTTCCGCTAATCGACATCCGCAAGGTCGATTCGGATTCTCACAATGTCATTGCGAACCTTCATGAAGGCATCGATGACCGCGGGGTCAAAGTGCGTACCGCTTTCTTCCTGAAGAATCTGAAGACATCGTTCGATCGGAAAAGCGGGCTTGTAGACTCGCTTGCTGCTGAGCGCATCGAAGACATCTGCGACTGCGACAATTCGGCCACTGATGGGGATTTCTTCGCCCTTGAGCCCGATCGGGTAACCTGTGCCGTCCCATCGTTCATGATGCGTCAGTGCGATTTCCGCCGCCATACGGAGGAGCGGTGATGAGCCGATATTGACCATCATCTCGCCCAGCAGTGTGTGCGACCGAAGCTGCTGCGATTCGTAGGAGGGAAGCGGCTGAAAGACCTTTTTCCCCAGTCCTACATGACGCTGCATCAGCTCAAACTCTTCCGGAGTCAGCTTTCCCGGCTTATGCAGAATTTCATCGGAGATCCCGATCTTGCCGATGTCATGCAACGGAGCCGCATGTTCGATCAGCTCACACACGCTGGCCGGCAAACCGAGCGAACGTGCCAGCAATCCGGCGTAACGTCCCACACGAACCACATGATGTCCCGTTTCGTTGTCGCGGTATTCGGAGAGTTTTGCGAGGCAGTGAATCAGTTCCAGACGCGAAAGTGTCAGCTCTGCCGTTCGCTCTTCAACTCGCGATTCCAGTTCCCGGTTATAGTTGCGGAGCCGATCCATATTGTGCTTCAGCAGCAGCGAATTTCGCACACGTGGCAGAAGCGAGGTGGCTCGCAGCGGCTTCGTCAGCAGCTCCGTCGCGCCAAGATCCAGTGCACACGATCGAATGCTCTCATCGTCGGTGGCTGTCACCATGATCATGGGCGTCGTGCGAATCTCCGGATCCGAAACGACTCGCTGAAGAATGTCGAGACCAGAGACACTCATCATGACATCACAGATCACGAGATCAGGATGCAGACGTCGAATGCAGTCGAAGGCAGTTTCCGGGTCAGTGTGAGTTTCCAGATCCCGGTACCCGGCCAGTTGGAGGCACTTCTGAATCAGACGGACATTAATCGCTTCATCATCGATGATCAGAATACGACTCTGCAGGAAATCCTGAGAATTCGTGAGGGGCAAAGACAGGCCCTGAACCGAATCCTTCACTTCATTAATGATGGAAGTGCCGGGGCTGGAAACAAAAGTCTGATTGCCAATTCGATAGATCGTGGGTTCAATCATAGCTGAAGACATTTCATCACGCTTTCTGAGTCTGAAGAGTCTGACGAAGAGGCGCCGCAGAACTCAGGCAGGTCTGGATATCGCCGCAGAATGTCTCGATCTCTTCCAGCAGGCTGTGGAGGGTTACGCTTTCGTCCTTGCAGCGAGTTTCCAGCTGAGCAGCGGACTTCTGCAGACCATGTGCACACAGATTGCCGGCGATCCCCTTGATTCCATGGCTGATGTGATTGAGTGCTTTGCGATTTTCGTCGGCAACAGCCTTCTTAATCTCCTTCAGACTCGACGCTCCACGAACTTCGAACATCTTGAGCAACTCGATCGCCAGATCGACGTCACCGAAACACTGGTGAATAAGCTGATTGCGATCAAACCCGGAAATGGCTGACGAATGCATGGAGCCCGCCCCGGACGCAGCAGTGGCTGCGCTTCCCTGATCGGCCTGAACAACTGGCTGACGAGGCAGCCATTTGCGAAGGACGTCGAGCAGCGCGTTCTTGTTGATGGGCTTGGAGAGATAGTCATCCATGCCGCTGGCAAGACAGACTTCCCGGTCACCTGAAATTGCGTTGGCCGTCAGGGCAATTACCGGCAGGCGCGATCCGGAACGTGAAAGCCCCCGACTTGTGAGCTCCACCTTGCGAATTTCCTCAGTCGCCTGGAAGCCGTCCATCTCCGGCATCTGGCAGTCCATCAGAACCAGGTCAAACTGGCGCGTGGTTACTTTTTCGACAGCTTCCTGCCCGTCAGAAACCAGCTGACACTCAAACCCAAACCGGGTCAGGAATTCACGAACAACAACCTGGTTAATCTCATAATCTTCTGCCACAAGAATCCGGTAACCGTGTCCTGCGGTCGCCAGTTTCTCCGTCGGAAGTTCGCACACCATGCTGGCGACTTCGGTTCCGACAAGCTCACTGGACGTATGCTGAACAGCATCGAACAAACGAGAACGTCGAACCGGGCAGTTCACAACTTCCGAGATTCGCCATCGCTGGCGGAACTCAAGTGGTGCGGAATCGTTGGCGTTGATCACAGCAATGGTTGGCAGGTCCTGGAGCCCGTCGGTGCCACGGAATTCCTCAATCAACAGTCGTCCGCTTGAACCATGGTCGCGAGCTGACACGATGGCCAGACTGTACTGGTCGCCTCTGGACACGGACGCAGCAACGCTTGACGAGGCTTCAGACACCGTGCGAAACGCCGAGCAGTTGATGTTCCACTGATCCAAAGCGGAAGTCACTGAGGCTCGTGTGGAGTCGTCTCCGATGATGACAAGTATCTGCATCGCGTTCAGATAGGCTGGTACCACCTGCATCGGTGCTTCAGCGACAGCCTTCTTCAGCGGCACGGAGAACCAGAACGTGGAGCCCCAGCCTGCTTCGCTTTCGACTCCGATTGTTCCGCCCATGAGTTCCACGAGACGCTTGCAAAGCGCGAGGCCAAGTCCGGTGCCGCCAAAACGGCGTGTTGTGCTGGCGTCGATCTGTGAAAACATCTGGAACAGGCGACCCTGGCGATCTTTCGGAATACCAATTCCGGTGTCACTCACGGCAACTCGAATGACATCACTTTCTTCGCCCTTCTGAACGACTTCGGCAGAGACCGTGACGCGCCCCTGCTCGGTGAACTTCACAGCATTGTTCACAAGATTCAGCATGACCTGACGAAGCCGGTTATGGTCACCGGAGACATATTCCGGAAGGTCCGGGCTCAGCTGACAGTTGATCTCGAGGCATTTCTTTCGCGCGGTCGGCGACATCATCTCGGTCACATTCTCGACCAGCGTTCGGATATCGAAGGAGATCAATTCCAGTTCCATCTGTCCGTGTTCGACACGAGACAGATCCAGGACACCATTGACCAGGCTTAGGAGACAGTCGGCCGATGACTGAGCACCTCGAAGGTATCGTTCCTGCTGAGAATTCAGCGGTGTTGATGCGAGCAGTTCCAGCATCCCGATCACACCATTCAGCGGAGTTCGGATTTCATGACTGACGTTTGCAAGAAACTCACCTTTGGCGTGGCTGGCTTTTTCGGCTTCGGCGGCAACGCGAGACTGCTCTTCCGCAATCTGTTCCAGATTCTTCACTTCACCACGCATGCTGGCCTTCATCAGGTTCTTCATGCACAGAGACATCGCAAGCTGTCGAATCTCAATAGCCTCGAACGGCTTGCGGAGCACGAGGAACTGGTCGGTTCGTCCAAGCTTGTTGACAAGGTCCTTCCATGTGTAGTCGGAGTACGCTGAACAGATCACGACTTCAAGGCCAGGGTCGACTTTCCAGCACTGGCTGATCGTTTCAATTCCATCCCAGCCGGGAGGCATTCGAATATCGCAGAACATGACTCGAAACGGTCGTCCCTGCAGACCTGCCTCAGTCACTTTGTGCAGAGCCTCTTTACCGGAGAACGCGAACGACAGCTGGAAATCAAAGCCGGGGTCGTCCGACACAGCCGCCGGAGTTCCGAACAGATCCTGCTCCGCCTTCTGAAGGTTGTCAGAAGCCGCCGCCTGCAGCAGCTTGCGAAAGTCCTCATGAATCGACTCATTGTCGTCCACAATCAGAATTCGCTGAACGCGGTCGTAGCTGCCCGGTTTCAGTGAAAAATTGGTCTTCATACGTGGCCCCGATACATTCTGATCAAGTGAAAACAAACTGTGGACTGGACGAGGACAGATCTGACGGCACTGAGAATTCACGAACTTCAATCTCTTCCGGCGTTGGCTGAGTAATGGCTCCAGGAATCGTGATCCGGAAAGTTGCTCCTGTGCCAGGTCCGGCACTGTGGGCACTGATCTGACCACCAAGGTCACGAATGACATTGGCACAGTAGTGCAGGCCAAGTCCGCTGCCGTTGCCACGGGTCGTAAAGCCCTGCTGGAACAGCCGTGACTGAACTTCCGCCGACATACCGGTCCCTGTGTCAGTCACACAGATTGCGAGAGTATTCTCAGCCTCAGCGGTCATCTTGATTGTCAGCACATGCTCCTTATCTGGAACACTCAGCATCGAAAGAATGGCGTTCTTCTGCAGATTCACCAGCACCTGGGAAATGCGACTGCGATTCAGCCGAAGCGGAGGAAGCTCCGGTGCTTCAATATGAACTCGAATGCCGGTTCCGATCAGCAACTGTTCATTGATGTGGAGTGTTTCATTCAGCAGGTCTTCAAGTTCCACCTTCTGTCGAAAGTCCGATTTTCGGGCATGATCCTGCTGCGATGTAATGACAGAGCGAATATGGGCAACCGTCTCGGTCAGTCGCTTCAGCTCATTCAGACACTCACCGTGTTCGCGCTGGAGAGTCCCATTGAGCGTCCCGAGGTAATTGATCAGCTTCGGGCCTCGGGGATCGTTCGCGAAGAAATCAGCGGCCCTCGGTGCCTGTTCGGACAACAGGTTGATGGCCATGTCGAGCCCTGGCAATCGACTGCTTTCAAGACGCTCCGTCAGCGTTTCCACTGAGCATCCTGCGGAGTTAACCGCATTTCCAACGTTATGCAGCACCTCAGAAGCAATCTCCGCCATACCGGCACGGTGAGCAGCGTCCTGAAGCTTGTCGCGAGAATCCGCAAGCCTCGCAACCATCAGATTGAACGTTGATGCGAGCTTTCCAATCTCATCATTTCGGCGAAATCGAATTCGCGCATCGAGGTTATCCTGAACACCAACGCGCGTGGCATGGTCGGCCATTTCCTGAAGAGGCTCAACAACTCTTCGGCGCAGAGCCATCCCGGTTCCCAGCGCGGTGATCAGCGCGCCGCCCAGGCTGCACCACATCGCTGCACGAGCGGCAATCGACCCCTGCTGCGTCACGGTTCGATTCATCGACAGTCGAATCAGTACCAGTGGCTTGCCGAGAACATCATTCAGCGTTGTTGTGGCCGCCAGACTTCCGTCTTCCGCAGTCTCAATGTTCCTGCTGACTCCCGTGACGGCCAGATGCCGCCGTTCCGCGGGGGACAGTTCCGGGGAGTCCTTTGACAGGAAATTGACATCCAGATGTGTTCGCTGAGCCAGCTCATTGATCCGATCTTTTGTCAAAAGCCGCCCCATTGTCATGATGCCGATCGGATCACCTTTTCGATTCGATGGAACAACCGGGCAGCAGGCGAGCAGCATTGGCCCCTGAGCAGTGGTGATGAGTCCGGTCAGCCTGTCATCGACTGTCGCGAATGCCGTTTTGTCGCGGAGCTCTCCGGTCAGAGTTCGATCAATGGCCCCGGCGTCGAAATGCTGGCCTGTTTCTCCATTGATGCCATCCGACCAAAGCACCTGACCATCTTTCCGGATGACAGAAAGATAGTCGAGGTCCGCAGTCGTGAACGTTTCGTCTATCAGATTGCTGGTCTTAAACTCTTCAGCATTGCCCTGAACAAACTGGTAGGCATCGTCCCATGCTCCCCAGTCGCCGGACAGTTCGGTCAGACTTTCCAGTTCAGCGTTCAGCGCATCAACGCATCGCCGCAGGTCCTTGTCGGCAGATTCGAGTTCGAGTGCGGCAAACGCCGGTTCAATGAAGAACTGCTGCATCAGCCACGACGTCGACACGAAGATCGCCGAGAGGGCAATCAGGATCATCGTGATTTGGTGACGGATACTCATAAGACACCGCAGAACTTCGGGAATCTACTACCCTGATCAAGGGAAACCATGGTGCGATTGAACAACGCTAGATCACGTTGTCGAAGGCGAGCATCGCATGTTGCGATTTTTCACCCGCCGAGCAGAAACTGCGGGGAAGTCCCAGGCATCCCCAGGTGGAGGCGTGCACGAATTGTCCGCTCGAGGACACTCAGAGAGCGGGGATTCCCGGACAGGGCGGACCGATGGTGGAAGCGAGCAGCCACAAACGCGAATGTGCTGCAGTAAAGGTGGTTCAGCGGGAGCCACTCAACGAAAACAGACCGATCACTGACAGTGATCGGTCTGCGGGTTATTCAGAATGCGATGAATTCAGACGCCTTAAATGACGCCGGCTTCTTCGATCTCCACATCTTCGATGACTGGCAGCGGAGCATCGTCCGCCATGTCAACAAATCCCTTCAGATGCACTGCGCGAGTATGGTGCTGCAGTTTCTTGAGGGCCTTGCTTTCGATCTGGCGGATACGTTCGCGAGTCACTTTGAAGATTCGGCCGGTCTCTTCCAGCGTGTAGCTGTAACCGTCACCCAGGCCGTAACGCAGCTTGATAATCTCGCGTTCGCGGTAGGTCAGACTCTTCAGTACGTGGTCGATCTTGTCACGCAGCATCTGCTTGGCAGCTGATTCTGCCGGGCTGCTTTCGTGACTGTCTTCCAGAAATTCACCGAAGCTGCTGTCTTCGCTCTCTCCGACCGGAGTATCCAGACTGATTGGATGCTTCCAGGTCTTCATGATGCGTTCGGTTTCTTCAATGCTCATTCCGACCGCTTCTGCCAGCTCTTCATTGCTTGGCTCGCGACCAGTGGCCTGGCGAATTTCTTCTGCCTTGGCCTTCAGCATCGAAATACTCTGGAACATGTGCACGGGAATTCGAATCGTGCGAGCATGGTCCGCAACAGCCCGAGTAATCGCCTGACGAATCCACCATGTGGCGTAAGTTGAGAACTTGTAACCGCGACGGTACTCGTACTTTTCAACCCCGCGCATCAGCCCGGCATTACCTTCCTGAATGAGGTCCAGGAAGCTGAGTCCTCGGTTGCGGTACTTCTTGGCGATTGACACCACCAGTCGAAGATTTCCGCCGGACAACTTTTGCTTGGCGTCTGTCCAGCCATCCATTCGCTTACGGATTTCGCGGCAGCGACGCAGGAACTGTTCCGGAGTTTCCAGAAGCATCTGGATGTACTCTTCCAGTTCTCGCTCCAGAGCCTGTCGTTCGGTGTCAGCCGTTCGCATTCCTCGAAGGCACGCGATTTCGTCACGCAGCTGTTCGATACGTTCACCGATCTGAAGCATACGCTTCATGACTGGCTGAAGGCGATGAGTACGAACGCTCAGCTCTTCGCAGAGTGAACACATCTTGCGGCGACGAATCTTGATGCTTTCCGCCAGAGCCGCTCGCTCTTTGGAATTTTCAGGCGTTGCACGCCAGCGATAGAACTCTTCTTTGTTGACTTCCATCAGGTGACGAAGAGTCCGCAGGTTCAGCTCCATTCGGCCTTCGATCTGTTCCTTGCGAACCTCTTCGGTTTCGGAAGTTCGCAGAGTACGTTCGAAGGGAAGCTCACCGCGTCGCACTTTCTCGATGGTGTCGACAGCGATGTTCAGAGCAAAATCTGATTCAAGCACATGACGACGCATGCGCTTGCGAGTGATTTCAATTTGCTTGGCGAGGAAGATCTCGCGATCACGGGTCAGCAGCGGGATGTTGCCCATCTGGCTGAGGTACATGCGGATCGGGTCACGGGAAGACAGAGCAGAAGTCTCCGGTCCCAGAAGAGCGCGAGCAGCTTTCTCTGCCTGCGCCTGTTTGACTTCCTCTTCAACCGGTTCGGGCTCCAGTGGGATGTCAGGATCTTCGATGAAGTCCAGACCAGCTTCGTCCAGTGCCATGATCAGGCTGTCGACCATCGCTGGGTCACCGCCTTCATCCGGCAGCCAGGCATGTGCCTGCTGGACCGTCACGAATCCACGTTCCTTGCCCTTTTCGATGATCGCCTTCAATCCCACGTCCAGACGATACACGCGATTCCCCTTCCAAGAGATCCAGCCCTGTCGCAACGCGTGTCGCCGACAACACTGGCGGAGCATTCCGCTCCATGACTCAACGAGTGTCCGTGCCTCCCTGGTGAGACACACGCTTTTGTCAGCATTCCGCTGACATGACCTGCCAGATATTCCTCTGTGAGCAACTGGCTGTTAGGAAAACCAGCATACCCACGAATTCCAAAAATCAATCGACGGCACGGACAAAAAAACCAGGTTCCAGAAAAGCCCCTTGCCTCTGCAGTCAGAGTCTCAAACTGCAGAACCGTATCCCTTCTTCAGCCACAGGTTTACGTCCGAACTCGCAGATTATTCGCAGACGCCCCCCCTGCGTCAACGCGCTGCAGTCGGTGTTTTCCGTGTTTCTGCAACTGGCAACATGCGAAGTCCTGACCTGGAATCGTTCAGAACGTTGATTTGCAGTCGTGAGACGATTGCGGAAGCATGCCTCCACCAGTCGCACCGGTTTCTGCATGGTTCATGGCAATCCTGGAGTCGAATCTCCTGCTTGCCCTTTCAACCAACGTCACGGTAAGCGAACGCCATCAGAAATCCCGGCCGTCCAGCAGTTCTTCTGGAACGAAATCGGCAAATCGCCGTTTTGAACCAGCGGGCGTCAGAACTTTGAGATAGACCGTCCGATCCACGTTTTCTTTGATCGATCGCACAGAACCATCACACAGTGCGAAGTTGACGATCTGAAAGTGATTAGACGATGGAAATGGCGTATCCTCACCGGCGTTCTTCATCACGTTTGGCAGCCCGCTGACTCCAGTCGGTGAAGGCGGGTCACTGAAGTTCTGACGGTTTACCTGCGATGGCTCAATGGGATACACGAACGTGCAGTTTGGCGGCGCCGGATCAGACCAGACACCCGATCCGCCCGCATTGATGTTCTCAGCCAAAAGCAGCGTGTTCGAAGCCCCGTCGTAGATTTCAGAGATCTTCAGGCTGAAATTGTCTGCTCGCACGGCCAGCCAGGAGACACCTGTATCACGCGTGATATCTTCGTCGTCGGGCTCGGTCCATGCGCCAGGTTCTCCTGGAGCTTCACCATCACCGTCCCAGTCGGCCGGGATGATGTTGTACATGTGGACTGTTGCCTGTGTCGGTACCTGTCCCGCCTGGATGGCGGCGGAGTACGCATAGAATGTGTTCCGTTCTGCATAGCCGCTGTTGATGACATAACTCAAGCCGCCATCTCTGCCATATGACGACTGATCATTCGGACATGTCAGCACCTCCACATTGACACGGCCCACCTGAAGGTTACCCGGGTCTGTCGGGTTCACCTGAAAGTTCCATCGTTCATGCAGATCTGCTCGATCAAGCTCCGGAAGACATTCCACGACCCAGTTAATGACGGGAGCACATCCGAGCTGTGATGGAGAAGGATTTGAATTGCCCGCCGGGATCACCGGAATGAAATGCCCGTAGGCCGGAATCTGGTCGCGATGCTTGGCCGCGTTTGCCAATATGGCCAGGGAAACATTCTTCATGTGATTCAGGCACTGCGTTCTTCGAGCCGCTTCGCGAGCACTCTGGATCGCAGGAAGAATCAACGCCATTAAGACCGCAATGATCGAAATCACCACAAGCAGCTCGATCAGCGTAAAGCCGGAACGATGTCGAATCACCCGATTGCTAAACGCACTGCGCATGACGAACTCCTGCCAAAAGTTGATTCAAAAACTGACGCCACACAAAACGCTTGAACTGTCAGAGTATCCGTGGCCATTTTGGTCCACACAGGAAGTTTGAAGAAATCTCCCAGTCCAGACGTTCTGCCCTTCGAATTTGGTCGCTGAGCTGGCAAGCCCGGTCAATGGGAAAGAGTATTGAAGATTCTGTCCCCGGCGTCTCCGAGTCCAGGCAGGATGTACTTGCGATCGTTGAGCTCTCTGTCAACCGCTGCTGTGATCACTCGGATGTCCGGAAACTGATCGATGACCTTCCGAATTCCCTCCGGGGACGCGATAATGGACAGCATGAAGATCCTGGCGACTCCCCATCGTTTCAAAGCCTGAATGGCCATGCAGGCGGAACCGCCGGTTGCCAGCATCGGATCCAGAACAATGGCCACGTCCGGAGGATGAGTGGCTGGCAGTTTGTCGTAGTAGTGAACCGGCTGTGCTGTCTCTTCGTCTCGATACAGGCCCAGATGCCACACCTCGAGGTCCGGGATCATGTCCGTCAGCGGTGTGACCATGCCAAGCCCTGCGCGAAGTATGGGCACAGCGGCAATCCGAGCATCCAGCTCCTGGCACTCCGTCACCTCAAGGGGAGTCTGGACTGAGACTTTTCTGAGCGGAAGTGTGGCTGTCACTTCCGCAGCCAGAAGGGTCGCAAGTACTCCGGCGTGATAACGAAACTGTGATGGTGTTGTCCTGACGTTCCGCAGCGATGCAAGGTGGTGCTGTGCCAGTGAATGTCGAAGTTCGGTTACCTGAGAAGAAGAGAACACGGTCATAAAGTATCCTACTCGGATGCATGTTGATGTTACGTCGGCTCGCCCGAAACACCCCTGCCTGCAGATCAGAGCAAAGTCAGCGCGGCATTTCAGCAGTTTCTGCCGAACTTTGCGAACCCACAATCCGACTTCCACGGTCGGACTGAGCGAATGCAACTGATTGCGCGACTCAGGCTTGATGTTGGAAAGCTGCTGTGGAGAAAATCTTCGGTTGGTCTTCGGAGAGCCGATCTGAAAGACGATCTACCAACGGGCCGCGCAATGTCTGGCTCTGCGCCGGGACATTGCTGCGTCAGCCTGATCTCAAGGAACGGACGATCAGGCAGATTGTGAACATGAACGCCTGAGCATGGCGGTTGTCATCAATAGCAGACAGGAGTAAGCAGGATGACCGACGACCTTCAGTACCGTCTGACGGACACGGAAGAGTATGAAGAAATCAGCAGCGAAGAAGTGGATCGAGTCGTCGATGCACTCGACAGGCTGATTGAAAGTGTCCAGAGTGAGAACATCAAGCACTATCTGGAAGAAGCCGCCAGCAACATCTACTACCTCGTGTACGAAGAGGAAGATGGCCTGACGGAAGACGAATCCATGGGAAATGCCGCCTGAGGCAGCACTCTCACTATTTGAAAAGCCATGATGAGCCCGACACATTGTGTCGGGCTTTTTTTGTCGCCTCAACGTGGGAGAGAGAGCGACCACCTGCGGGCGACAATCTTCATGCCTTGGTCTGCCTGTTGCGGCCGCAAACGGTCCTGCAACAACAAGAAAAGCCCGGTTCAAAGAACCGGGCCTATCGGACATACCGTGCTCGACAACAAGCCGAGCAGAAAACCGCAACTAAGCCTTCTGGCCGTTGACCGACTCACCTTCAATCATCCACCACTCACCGGCGGCCAGCTTCTCTGCAAGCTGTTCAATGAGTTCCGTGTGCAGGAATTCGCCCGCCTCTGAAGACTGTGGAGGAATCACTTCCGCTTCCACAACGGCGGGCTCCGCCTGAAGAGGAGCGTCGGCGGGAACGGCTTCAACATCAGCCTCTTCGGACTCTGCGGAACGTTCGACTGCCGGTTCAAGCAGCGCTGTCAGGACTTCAAACTCAGTCTCCAGGGTGGTCGCCGGTGCCTTCGCGTCCACAAGGAACGTGACCGGGTTGCTCCATCGCATCGCGGTTCCGTCAGATGCGATCGCACGTACCCAGACTCGATACGAGCCGGTGTTCAGTGGGGCAAACGGCGTAAAGTTCGTTGCAGTGAGACCCGTCTCGGTGATGTAGTTGTAGTCAACACCAATCCACGCGATCTGAATCTCATAGGTGGTGGCCTGCGGAACCGAAGCCCACTGGATCGTAGGCAGCGCACTGGCTCCCGTTGCGTTCAGCGGGAAGGTGATGACCGGTGCACCGCCGGTTGCCGTAAACTTGTACGGGGTGCTCCACGACGTCATTTCGCCAGTCGTGCTGATGGCCCGAACCCAAACCCAGTAGTTTCCAGGCTGGATATCAGATTCAAACGTGTAAGAGTTTGTTGAAGCATTGGTCCTCAGATAAGTTGTCGCACTTGCAGTACGATCTACCCAGACCTCATAACGGGCCGCTTTGTCAATTGCTGTCCATTCGATCGTGGGACGGACTGATGTCACGGTCTGAACATTCGGGTCATTCGTCTGAACACCGACCGGGCCGGTGATCACCGGAGTCTTGATCGTGGAGAACGTTGTTCGAGCACTCCACAAGCCGACCACTTCAGGCGAGTTCTTTGTCGTGACGGTGATGCTGCCAGGAGAAATTCCCGAGGTCACTGTGACGGTAACCGGTCCTGACATCTGCGGAAGAACAACGATGTGAGTCAGATTCGGAGCAGTCCTGCCCGTTCTCACATCGGCCGTCTCAAACCCCTCCAGGGCTCGGATTGCCGATCGAACCTGTGCTTCTGTCGCATTGAATGGCAGAGCAGCGGTTGTCTGAGTCTTTCCGCCGACACCCGTTGTTCTCAGAGTGATCGTGAAGGTACCGCTCGTCGGAGTCCCCGACAGAGCGATTTCGGAGGTCTGTGAAAGTCGACGAGCACGAACCCAGAACACGTAGTCACCAGTGGCCAGATTGGCTGGCAGAGTGTACGACGTGGACTTCAGGTATTTGACGTTGTAAACCGGAGTCGACTCATTCGCTCCCGGGCGGCTCACAAAGACTTCGTAGTGGGTTGCTCCGTCAACTGGCTTCCACTCAAGTGTGATGGGGCTCTGGAAAGTCGGTCCGGTGGGGCGTGTAATCTGAACGGCGGTCGCCACTTCAAAATTGTAAGCGGCGGACCAGTCGGAAACACGACCCGCATCGTCCGTTGTTCGAATGAAGACTCGGTATTGCCCCATTGGAAGTTCGCTGCGAAGCTCAGTCAGCTTCGTAAACGAACCACCCTGTGTGTAGCTTGCATTTCCTGTCACGCCTGTGAGCTGGAACGTATTGGCTGTCAGCACCGTGACATAAAATGTTCCGTTGGCTGCCGTGTTTCCTTCGACACCCGTGATCCGGACTTTCTCACCGGTCTTCAAACCGTGAGCCGTGGATGTGATGACGATGTCTGTGGTGTTCGATGCACCGGTAATCGCCTGGGGTGCAGCTCCGACGATTGCGACTTCGCCGCTGAGAAAGTACTGGCGGACTTCCTGGCGAAGCACGTCGCCATTGCCATCAGGAATCGGATTTCCGTTGGCGTCCCCAACCGGAACAAGGTTGGCAACGCGGATCGACTGCGAGGTCTGAGTCGTCTGGTTGCTCAGAAAGATCTCGAATGACCTTGCCCCCGGAGGACTGGTCCAGGTAATCGGTGTCGTCGTGCTGTTGATCTTGGTCGGAGTCAGCGGCTCGCTCGCATTAACCGGACCTGTGATCACAGGTGCGACCTGAAGCACGACGTCCGTCGGTGCGCCCCAGCCAGTGGTTGAACCGTCGCCGAAGTTGGCCTTGGCCCAGATTCGCAGGCGTCCGACATTCAGCTCTGCGGACGGTGTGAAGTTTGTCGTCGTGAGGCCGGTTTCATAAACCAGACGCTGACGAGTTTCCACGTCGGTCACCCAGACATCGTAGCTGGTGGCGTTGTTGACCGCTTCCCAGGTAATCGTTGGTGTGGAATCGCTGATCGTTCCGGTCGGACTCAGTACTTGCGGAGCCGCAAGCAGTGCTCGAGTCTCCATGGTTTCCACCATCACTGGAGCCGGTACCGGGCAGTTCTGGCGGCGAGAACGACGACTTCCGGAAAATGATTCGAACTTCATGATCTTCTCTGCCAACCTTTGACCTGAGAATTGTCCGTTTCGTTTGACGGTGGCTCGTCTGGCAAAACACGTTCGTCCCTGAGCGGTGCGTTCACATCGTATGAACAGCACAACCGTCCGTCTCGAAAGGGTATCGCCAAACGCGAAAACACATTTTTACGGAAGAGTCACTACGATCGGTGGAACCCGACAAAGTCCGACACTGCTCTCCGTGCGAACTCACTGACCGTCAAAGATTCAACAGATTCTCAGGTTCCCCAAAATAACCTCGTCGATGCTGAATCGCAGTCCAGAGTCTGGCGGTCTCACTGTGCGTCTGGCACATTGAAGACAGTTTCTGATCGTGTTCTGCAGAATCTGCCGAAGCAGGGGGAAGACGCAGGGGGCAAGGGGATCTAACAAAAGCTCTTCGAGGCTTTTCTGAGCCTGGATTGCACGATCGCTTCGTCTGTGGTGAGACGTTCGACTTTTTCCTGTGTCAACCGGATGCAACCAATGATCTTCAGAACTACCATGTCATGGCGAGGTCTGAAGAGCCCTCGAGGTGACAGCATTCCTTTTCACGCAAATACTGCTGCGTTCGGCGGCCGCTGAAAGATTCCGTTAAGAGGCTTTGGATGATCTTCCTGCTCGATAACTATGATTCGTTCACTTTCAACCTGGTTCAGCGGATCGGAGAGATCTGCCCGGACGCGGAGATCCGCGTAGAGCGAAATGACCAGACAACCATCGAGCAGATTGAGGAGCTGGCTCCGGAACGAATTATCATCAGCCCCGGCCCATGCAGTCCGGCTGAAGCGGGCCTTTCCTGCGACATCATTTCTCACTTCGGCCCAAAGCTGCCGGTCCTGGGAGTGTGTCTTGGTCATCAGTGCATGGCAGAAGTTTTCGGTGCCAAAGTCGTTCGTGCACAGCGCCTGATGCACGGCAAAACGTCGCTGATCTCTCACAATGATTCCGGTGTCTTTAAGGGTCTGCCAAACCCGTTCCAGGCCACTCGCTACCACAGCCTGATCGTCCCCAGGGAAACAGTTCCGGACTGCCTGGAGATTACGGCATGGGTTCAGGATCCCGACCAGCCATTTGAAGTGATGGGACTGCGACACAAGGAATTCCCGGTACACGGAGTCCAGTTCCATCCGGAAAGCTTCCTGACAGAAAAGGGATACGACCTGCTCCGAAACTTCCTCGCAATCGGCGCACCGGAATGTGCCTCTGTGTAGCGGAAGTACGTAACAGCCGGAGTCACGCCGCCAGACAATGGCTCCCCGGCTGTCTTTCCGCACTTACAGGTTCTCATCGAGCGTAAACAACACATCGGAGCCGATGCCGAACTTCGCGGGCAGTGGAATACCGGACCACGCAGGTTCCTGACCGAGACGAATCTGCCATCGGCCTTTCAGCGAAATGGAACGATCGCCCGCAACGAACTCAGGTGGCTCCATCGTCGTCTGAATGGCCGTTGAAGAGTGCGTCTGAATGACCAGCAGATTGATGTCGTTCAGACTGATGCTCTCTTCAGGAACCGCCAGAGTCTGCTGCCGCCCGCTTGCTGTGCCAACCAGCGGTTTCCCGTTCAGCCATGCTCCGGCAATCGCCGGCTCCCCCTGAGAAAATCGGATCACGACCTTTTGGCCGGTCACCAGATCCGCAGGAAGACGCAGAGTGCAGCGGTACCAGAGATCTTCGCGAGTCTCTTTGAGGGTTTCCGATGAAAGCTCATTCAATGACGCCGGGATCGGTACGGTTGACCATTGAGTTCCCGCCGTCTTTGCCGTGAATCGAGGTACATCCACCTGCATGATGTCACGCTGACTGCGTTTGTCGAACATTGATACATGAGCACTGCCACCCAGAATCTGATCACTGGTGATTGTGGGACAGACAAATCGTTCGACATGAGACACGATCAGATCGTTGCCGGTAAAGTGATCAACATACGGCCAGCGAGCCGGGTTGTACATGCAGTCGGTCAGGTCGCGCGCCAGCACGACGTTGCGTCCCGAACGCACCATCTGCCGAAGTCCGAACGGCCGTCCCAGCACACACATATTGGTATGCACGCCGACCAGAATCACATTGCGAATGCCGCGAGCTTCCAGAATGTTGAATACCTCATCACCCCGATCAGACAGATAGTCTTTCTCCGAATCGATCGTGATGGCTTCGTTCTGGGCCTTCCACGGCATGCCCGGGTTGCGTCCTTCTGCTGCAAGCTTCGCAGCCCATTCCTTATGTTCTGAAGGATCATCGTCTTCGCCGCCATCGGACTGATCGATCGGATAAAGAGCCTGCTCTTCCGCCGGGATCTGTGAACACCAGAAGGCCGCATCCGCCGGCAGAACGGGTGAGACAGGAACCTGCATCGCACGAACTCGCGCCGGGTGCCCTTCATAGGACGGCATGCAATCGCTTGGCGAATGGATGATGACGGCTCCTCGACTTCGAGCCTCCTTCAGCAGTGCGTCCATGCGAGGCAGAAACTCGGTCATTCGCCGCACGGCATTCAGACAATGGTGTCGGTCCCACACATCACACACGATGATGGCAGTCTCGGATGGCTTCCAGCTGGCAGCCTTTTCGGTTCGCTGATAATCCGATCCGGATTCCGCTCGCAGCTCCTGACTTCGCAGTGTCAGAGCAAAGTCGTCTCCCCGAGCCATGGCGTGCGTAGTCGTCATCGTTGCTGCCAGAATCATCAGAACAAAGAACCCTCGCCAATTGTTCATGCCTCAGCCCCCTCCGATTCCATTGCCTTTGAGATTCTCGCGTGCAGCATAGAAAGTGACCGCAGGCATTGACCAGCCTCAGTGTCGAACAGTTGTCCTCGGCCATGTCTCTTCCAGGCTGTTTCATCCAGCCGCATTTCACGCCGGCCCCTCGTCGAAGATTCTCGTGTCACGGTGACGATTTGCATGATCTCCTGGTTTCCAGCAGAATCCGCTCACGCCCGGCCTCGTCGATTTTCGGCAGGCGCCGCTTTGTCCATTGTCGAAGATCATAGACTATTCTGGATCCCATGAGTTCGCTGCAACGATCTTCTCTTCAGCAGGTCACGCTCGTCCGAACGCGTCGTACTCGCGTGCGCGATTTGAAGGGATTTAAACGTTCGCATCAGATTCCGTCCGAACACAATGATCACACGGCCGCGTTTGTGGCTCGCATCGCAGCGGACGACATTTCTGAGGATCTGGATCAGCGATTTGCCGATTTTCGGCGGCAGCTTGGGTTTCGGCGAGTCGACCTGAATGTCAGCGATCCCGAGGCGGGCATCGGAACGATTCAAACGCCATGGTTTGAGTATCGACTGATTGCCACGCTGGCGAATGATGATGTCACCGAGGTCGAATGGCGATGGCAGTTGTCGGAGTTTCCGGAACCGGCAAGGCTTCATGAACCGGGCATCGCTCAGACGTTCAGCAGTTTCTTTGACACCGTCGAGTTCCAGCCTTCGGAACCACTGGATGTTGCTGAAATCATCGACGGCATTGAAGCCTCTTCCCCTTCAGGCATCACCATCGACTATGACCGCCACACGACATGGTGTTCCATTAACATCCAGGGACTAAACGCAACTCTGACAGTTGTGTCCGATCGTCTTTCGCTTCTGCTGCACCAGCCGCCAGCACCAGGACAGCTGATCGAGGCCTTCCTGAAGGCTCAGCAGCAGTTTGTCTGCAAACCATGATGGCGGCGAGATACTATGCCCGCGTCACTCAGTGATCTTCAGTCGGCGTACGCGATGGTTATTGCTGTCGCCCACATAAAGCCATCCATCCGCTGATACAAAAACGCCATGAGGCCGATCGAGCCGACATTGCAGCGGCGGACCATCCGGCCCATCGCCAGGCTTTCCGTCCCCGATGACAGTTTCCACTGTGTCCTTCGCCGGGCGATAAACTCGAACGGTATGGCTTTCCGTGTCTGCAAAGTAGAGATCTCCTGTCGCAGACAAGGCAACACCTTTGGGCCCGGCGAGTTGTGCCAACTTCGCCGGCCCGCCGTCTCCGCTGTAACCGCTTTTTCCGGTCCCCGCCAGGTGTTTCAGACGTCCGTCAACAAGTTCCAAACGAAACAGCGCGTTGCCTTCGCGAAGTGCAAGAAACATGGTCGACCTGCCATCGAATTCCAATGCACGCGGGCCGTTCAAAGGTGTACCGGTGACTGGTGAACCATCAGGCGTCTTGCCCTGCTGGCCTGTTCCCGCAAACGTCGTGATGACACCGGACACGGCGTCGACCATTCGAACACGATGATTGCGAATGTCACAGATGTAGATGTTGTCTTTGGCATCCAGCACAATGGAGTGCGGCTGATTCAGCTGGGCAGCTGTGGCGGGACCGTTGTCGCCGGAATATCCTGGCTGGCCTGTTCCGGCAACCGTAGAGATCACGCCTGTCCTGGCATCAACGCGTCGAACGAGATGATTCTGCATTTCCACAAACAGCATGTTGCCGGCCGAGTCGAATCGGACTTCATACGGCTCATTCAACTCTGCCTTCAGTGCCGACTGACCATCTCCGGAATACCCCTTGCGCCCCGTGCCGGCCACGATCTGTGTCTGCCCTGACTTCAGGTCGACTCGCCGAACAAGATGCGAACCGACTTCACAGACATAGAGAGCCTGGTCCGGGCCGGTCGAAATTCCAAATGGCTGCGAAATCGCGACGGAAACGGCCTGACCGTCCGGCGAGGCTTTGCCTTCTTTGCCATTGCCCAGAATCGTCTCCACAGAGTTCTGTGCATGAACTGGAAGGGCCAGGCACAGCAGACTGAGGCTGCAGAAGAGCGTGAATCGGGATCTCTTCATCATCAGGACCTTTGAAATCTGAAACCGGTTCCCGGGCATCCCTGGGGCGGAGCAGTTGGCGACGACTGCTCTACAACGGTTCTCACCAAAAGAGTCAGTTCGCGGAATTCGAGTGTTTAGCCGCTCCGGACATTGAAATCAAACCGTCGGAATTGAGCAATTTCGGCAATCACGGAGTTCGCCACTTGCGAATCGAGGTCCGGCTGGAAATAATCCCTCCCCCTCGTCGGACGCTGAAAATCAGTGTATTGGAACGTCGACGAAGGTTTCAGGTTCGGTGCGAAAACGGGGACGAAACGCTGTCTCCAATCGCGGCGGGTCCAGCCTAACCGGGTCAGGTCCGAGAGGAAGCAGCCCTGCGGTCACGGTACTCGGGTGCGTGCGGAGACAGCGTTCCGTCCCTTTCTTTTTGACGGTGGCTCGGTTCACCACTGAACGCCAAACCACGAACCACTAGTCGACGCAAGTTCAGATCGGCCCAGTAAGGCGGCTTTCCGTTGTAAGCTACTGTCGCATTGGTAGTTACGTCGGACGTTGCAAAAAGACAACATCCATTTTGATCTTTGGCGGCGTGTCGACCGTTTGCTCATCATCCCCCCAGCCAGGGAACGCCAGATGGAAGCGTGGTCTACGTCACGCGGCTCGCATGGTCCTGTTGGTCTCCATCGGAAAGAAAAAGTACCTGCGAGTTGAGAAGGTTGAATCTGGCGACCGAGGCAGGGAGCCACCTATGAACACGACGTTGAAGACTTCGAACAACAACTTGAGTGCAAAGCCCGTTCAGAGTCCATCAGGCACCAGCGATTATTCTGTCTCTGTGCCAAACGAGGGTCTGACCACGCGTCCGGCAGAAAGCAGTTCGCTCCAGATTCGTTCGATGCGTCCCATCCGATTTGCGATGGGAGCGATGGTGTCTGCAACCGGGATTGGAATGATCCTTTCCGTTGCTTTCGGCATGTTCCAGATTCGGAAGTTCGGAGGCGACATGTCTCTGCTCATCGTCGGCTTTGTCGTCCTTCTGGGCGTGATGTTTCTCGGCGGCGGTTTTGGCGTGATGGCCACATCGTCCGCAGGCTTCGATGAATCGGAATTTGATCGACTGTCTTCCGCCGGCAACCTGTCCGCGGAATACGATTCCATGTTCACCACCAGCCGGATCTTCGAAGAGGATTCACCAGCGGTTGAGTCCAGCGGTGACGACTGCGTGTTTCCCAATACGCCGTCAGGCTGCGGAACGCCTGAATCAGACGCGGCGTGATCGCAGGTAACACTCAGAGGACTGGAGCAGGAGCAGTTGGGGACAACTGCTCTGCTCTACAGTTCTTCTGCAGGATGTTCTTCGAACTTCGCTCGATACTCGTCCGGGATCTCGATCGACTCAAGACCGTGGCCCGGGCGAACAATGCAGCAAACCGTTTTCATTGATCCTCGCGCGATGATTCGCTCTGAGTTGCGGAAGACGACATCAAAGGTCAGAGATTTCACGCCAATCCGCTGCACGGTAAGTCGAACGGTCAGGATGTCTTCGTAGCGTGCTGGTGATTCAAACCGACACTGCGCGGAAACTCGTGGCCACCCGATGGTGCTGCCATCTTCCAGATGTCGAACGATGGAAAGCCCCTGAGAACGAAAGAACTCGTGCTCGATCTGCTCCATCCAGATGTAGAAACTGGAGAAGTGCACGATGCCGGCCATGTCCGTTTCAACAAACTCAACACGGCGAGTACGCTCGAGAAACGACGCCATACGATCGGGTCCGATGATGCGAGGTCGTGACGCCTGAATCAGTCGCTTCTGACGTCAGGATGAAAACTCATTTGCCCGCGAAGAATAACGGACTCACATCAGAACCGCGTTCGCAACTTTACCGCACGCAGCTATTTTGCCGAATCCGGAACCGCTGGCATTTCCGCCTGCTGATTGTCGCGGCGATACCGAGCGTAATCGAGCCATGGCTCGAGATCCTTGTCGCCACGGAAGGCTTCCCGAAATCGTTCAAAGATGATGACACCACTTTGAGGATTGTCAGAAGCCATCTGTTTGTCGGCGTAGACCATTCGATCTCGCACCAGTGTCAGACGATTTTCCATACCAAGGAACGACGTCTTGAGTTTCGCCTGACGTCGCTCGGCCAGCACTTTCCAGAATTCTGCATTCTCCAGCGAGGCACTCAGTTCAGCACCTTCGCTGTCCGCTGCTTTGTCGCCCGATGCCTTGTCAGCTTCGGACGATTTGTCTTCTTTCAGGCTGCTGCTCGTGCGGTCAATAAGACCCTGATAAAGCTCGATGGCTTCCAGAGGATTCTTCTCCGGATCGCTCTCCGCCTGCATGGCCAAAATGCACAGTTTCTGGAAAGCGTTTCGCCCGTCACGTTTCGCGCGGGCGCGAGTTTCTGTCTGAGCCTCCAGTTGTCCGATCTCAACGTCTTTCAGCCACTGCTGCATCTCCTTGATGTAGGCTCCTTCCGGGAAGGATTCCAGATACGGCAGAATGTAAAGACGGCGAGCATCGTCCTGCTTTACTCGATCGCCGGATGCCATCGCGGACTTTGCTGCGATGTACAGAGAATCTTCGCCCGGTCCCATCGACAGCCAGATTCCGGCACCGATCAGAATGACGAGGCAGCTGATCAGGAACCATGTCTGTTCATAAAACGCGGACTTGTCTTTCTTCTTCTTTTTCTTCTTTGGCTTGACTTCACCCGTCACTGGATCAATCGTGGCCGTTCCCGAAGCACCCGCTTCTTTCAAGGCCTGTTGAGACGCAGGCGTTGTGATCTCATTGCCCTTCTTCAGGATCTCGGTCAGCTCCGTGTGCACGGCCAGTGCGTCATAGGGGCGATCATCGGGGCTCTTTGCCAGCAGCCGCTCAATCAGTGCATCCAGTTCCTGCGGACAATCGAGCACCTTTTCGCGAACATTGTAGGGATCGCTGTTGAGATGCATCATCAGCATCTCCGCAGGGTTCTCTGTCACGAACGGTGTCTCACCGGTGAGCAGTTCGTACAGCAGGCAGCCTGTCGCGTACAGGTCCGTCTTTCGAGACAGGGGCATGTTTCCCTGAATCTGCTCCGGGGCCATATAGGCATACGTACCGACGGTCTTGCCGGCTGCTGTCAGAGCAGTCGCTTCGGTATCTCGCGCGATTCCGAAGTCCCCCAGTTTGATCTTGCCCTTCGACGTGACGAACAGGTTGCCCGGCTTGAGATCTCGGTGGATAATGCCTGCGTTGTGAGCATGCTCCAGCGCGGCGCAGAGCTGACGACCGACCTGGATTGCCTGTTCCCAGGTGAGCTTCTTCTTTTTCTTCAGAATGTCGTACAGAGATCCGCCGTCGACATATTCCATCGCATACCAGCGCTGACCTTCGTGAGTCCCACCACCGTAATATCGCACGATGTTGGGATGCTGCAGCCGCTTCAGGATGTCCATTTCGCGTTCGAATCGCTTCAGCAGTTTCTGGTCGCCGACCAGTCCTGGCGGAAGGACCTTGAGAGCCACTTCCTTTCCGGTCTCTTCGTAGATCGCCTTGTAAACGATGCCCATACCGCCGGCGCCGATTTGTTTGCCGAGCCGAAACGGGCCAATCTTTCGTTCTGTCATGAGTCAGGTCGAAACAAGGTCGTGGGAAGCAAAAAGTCGATTCCCGGATTTTGACATCGGACTCGCCCCGGCACAATCAGTGGCCTGACGATTCACCAGACTTCTGAACGAACATGCTCCGGAAGACTCACAATGAGATGCTCCGCCGCCTCAGGGATACTCGGAATTCACTTCCTCTCCGCCTACACTGCGTTCACAGAATTCCCGAGGTTCTGAGCCCGCCTGCTGTTTCACAAGGACTTGCTGAATGTCTCGATTGCCATTGTCCTTCCTGGATCCTGCCCGCTTCCTCCCAGGGTCACGCCGCTCCTCAATTCACATCCTGCCGATTGTGTGCAGCATGGTTCTTGTGGCAGCCTTCCCCCAGTCCGGTATTGCCGGGGCTTCAAAGGATTCACCCGACTCGCTGGAAACTTCGGCGGACGTCATCGTGTACGGAGGAACCGCTGCGGGTGTTACCGCTGCTGTGCAGGTGGCTCGCATGGGACATTCGGTGATCCTGATTGAGCCCACAAGGCACATCGGCGGTCTGACCTCGGGAGGACTTGGATTCACCGACAGCGGTGACAAGCGAGTCATCGGGGGACTGTCGCGTGAGTTCTATCAGAGGGTTCGAAAACACTACGACAATGAAGCCGCCTGGTCGCAGGAGAAGCCCACAGAATATGCTCGCTATCGTGCCAACGAAGATGCCATGTGGACCTTCGAACCGAGAGTCGCCGAGGCCATCCTTCGACAGATGCTCAAAGAAGCAAAAGTGCAACTGGTCGAAGGGGAACGACTGAATCGCAAATCCGGAGTCACAATGAATGGGACGCGAATCGCGTCGATCGAAATGGAATCAGGGGTCGATTATTTCGGCAAGCAGTTTATTGATGCCACCTACGAAGGCGACCTGATGGCGGCCGCCGGAGTCCGTTTCACGGTCGGACGTGAAGCAAATTCGGTCTATGGAGAGACGCTGAACGGCAATCAGGTGAAAGCCAATATTCACAATCATCGATTTGTGAAGAACGTCGATCCGTGGACGCGACCTGGAGACAAGTCCAGCGGCCTGCTCCCTGGTATCGAATCCACAGGAGCCGGAGTCGACGGAACGGGAGACCATCGGGTTCAGGCGTACTGTTTTCGCATGTGCATGTCGAATTCGCCAGGGAATCGTCGCCCGTTTCCCAAACCTGAAGGCTACAACGAGGCTGACTATGAACTGCTTCTGCGAAACTTCGAAGCGGGCGATCTGCGGTTCCCGATGAAGCCCGACATGATGCCCAACCGAAAGACAGACACCAACAACAACTGCGCTGTCTCCACCGACTATCTGGGCGCGAATTACGATTACCCGAACGCATCCTATGAACAGCGTGAGGCCATCGTCCGCGAACATGCTCGCTACCAGAAAGGGCTGATGTGGACTCTGGCAAATCATCCGCGAGTTCCGCAGAAGATTCGTGACGAGATGGCACAGTGGGGCCTGCCTCTGGATGAATTCACGGACAACGATAACTGGCCGCACCAGCTCTATATCCGGGAAGCTCGCCGTATGATCAGCGACTACGTGGTGACGGAACTGGACTGTCGCCGCGAACGCATCGTTCCCGATTCTGTTGGACTCGGAAGTTACAACATGGATTCCCACAACGTCCGTCGCTTCGTGACGGATGAGGGCTACGTTCAGAATGAAGGCGACGTGCAGGTTTCTCCCGGCGGAGCGTATCTGATCAGCTATCGATCAATTGTACCGGCCAAGGGCCAGGCCTCGAATCTCTCCGTGCCTGTTTGCCTTTCCTCGTCACACATCGCCTACGGTTCGATTCGCATGGAACCGGTCTTCATGATTCTCGGCCAGAGCGCTGCGACAGCGGCTGTTCTGGCCATAGACAACAATCTTGATCTGCAGGACCTTCCCTATCCGAAGCTGCGTGAACAGATGCTGAAGGATCAGCAGGTTCTTGACCTTCCTGCTCAGACCGCTGCAAAGCCCCTGATTTCGAAAGAGAAGCTTCCGGGAATCGTGCTCGACAACGCCGACGCGAAACTCACCGGAGTCTGGTCGCACAGCAGTTCCACCGGCAAGTACGTGGGAATTGATTACATTCACGATGGTGACATGGAAAAGGGAACAAAGCAGGCGGTGTTTACCGCTTCCGTGAAAGAGGCCGGTACGTACTCCATTCGTCTGAGCTATTCCGCCAATCCCAATCGAGCGACCGACGTGGTGGTTCAGGCAAAGAGTTCCAGCGCTACGGTCTTGAAGAAAGTCAATCAGCAGGAAGTACCGCCCATCGATGGACTATTCATTGAGATCGGAAGCATGACTCTAAAGGCTTCGGAAAAGGTCGAAGTGTCGATCGATACGGCCGGCACAAATGGTCATGTGATCATCGATGCGATACAGATCCTTGCAAAACCATAGGTGCTGTCACAGTCCGATCACATCGGAAGCAGAATGCTTCCAGGGATCTCACAAAAGGCCGGGTGGCATACCAGGGCGATTCCGGCTGTGGCCGACATTCGCTATGATCTGAGTTGATGAGCTGACGGCCGCATGAGATGTGAGCCGTGTTGTTTGGGGAGCGAACAACAACCATGGAAATCATCATCAGGAATGAAATGATGCGACGTTCGGTGATCTTTCTTTGTTTCGTGTGGATCATGCTGCAGTCGACCAATGTCGTGCAGGCACAGACTCGTTCCGCTGGGCTGATGAACTTTGACGGCTCAGGAAAGCGGCTCGCATGTACGAATCGAGACAGCGGGACGGTTTCCATCGTCTCCTGGCCAGAGCTCAGGCTTCTGAAGGAAGTCCAGATCGGGCTGCATCCGGAAGGCGTGGCCTGGATTGGCAATTCTTCTCAACTGGCCTGCTGCGTTTACGGTGATGACAAGGTCGTGATCGTCGATGCGGATTCCGGTGAAGTGACACGAACGATCCCCGTCTTTGATGAACCCTACGGTATCGTCTCTTCCAGAGATGGCCAGCATCTTTTTGTGACGCTCGAGTATCCCGGTAAGGTCCTCCGGATCAGCACAGAGTCAGGTGCGATCGATGCGGATTGGAATGTCGGCAGCATGCTGCGGGGACTCGCGCTGTCGGCGGATGGCAAGTCACTGTTCGCAACCGAATACCTGACGTCAAAGTTGATTGAAGTCTCAGCAGAAGACGGCAGTGTGAAGCGATCCTGGGACGGTGCGTCGACAGACAATCTCTGTCGCCAGGTCATTCTGTCACCGTCCGAAGACAAAGCCTACCTGACACATATTCGTTCGCGAGTCACAGCGGCTCATGGCAACGGATCGATCTTTCCCTACGTTTCGGTCGCGAGGCTGACGGGCGACAAAGCTGGCACTCGAACTCGCATTCCCATGGATTCTCTTCGCGGCGCGCGAGTGACGGCGAATCCGTGGGATTGTGATGTGACACCAGACGGAAACTTCCTGTGCGTTGCGTTTGCCGGAACGAATGAGCTGTTTGTCTGTCGCATCACCGGCGATGATCATGTCGAGCTCGATTATCATGCTGCCCTGAAGCTCGGCAATAATCCTCGCGCGGTCCGCTGCAGTCCTGATGGCAAGTCGATCGTGATCTACAATGCGCTGGACTTCAACATTGTGGCGTACAGCCTGACCGATGGCAGCATCGAAGGGACGGTGGACGTCACAAAGAACCCGCTCCCGGACGATGTTCTCCTGGGCAAGAAGCTCTTCTACACCGCACTGCAGCCGATGTCGTCGCGGAACTGGATTTCGTGTTCCAGCTGTCATCCCGATGGTGATGCCGACGGACGAACATGGCAGCAGCCGGAAGGACTGCGGAATACTCAGCCCATGGCGGGACTCGCATGGACTCATCCGCTGCACTGGTCATCGGACCGCGATGAAGTTCAGGACTTCGAGCACACGATTCGCGGCAAGCTGATGCAGGGGCAGGGACTGATACGAGGATCTCTTCCCGATGCGATGGCTGACAGAATTTCAGGACGCAGCGATTCGCTTGACGCACTGGCGGCCTACACGAATTCCCACAAGTTTTCGCTCAGCCCGTGGGCGAAAGACGGACTCAGTGAGTCGGCCCAGCGAGGACGCACGATCTTCCTTTCGGAACAGACCAAATGTGCAACCTGCCATAGTGGACCGCTCTATTCAGATTCTCGTCCGGCCGAGCGTGAGAAACTTGTGCTGCACGATGTCGGCACCGGCAACGACGATCCTTCTGAACTGATGGGGCCGAAGTATGACACGCCGACGTTACTGGGAGTCTACCGCTCGGCTCCGTACCTGCATCACGGCAAAGCCGCGACACTGCGAGATGTTCTGACAACACAGAATGCCGGCGATAAACATGGCGTGACAAGTCATCTGAAGCCGCAAGAGATCGATGACCTTGTCGAGTTCCTGAAAGCTCTGCCGTACGAAGATCCGGAACCTGCTGCGAAAGCCGCTGGACTGGTGGAAGTTCGAAAGTAGCGATCCCTGCCTGCTCCCACGAGCAAAACGCTCAACGACGTGGCAGGATGTCGTTCCGTCCCCTGAAGTTCTACTCTGTTTTATGCTCGCACTGTGACGGCAATCCTTGGAATCTCGGCGTTCTATCATGACAGCGCGGCCGCGCTGATTGTGGACGGAGAGATTATCGCCGCCGCACAGGAAGAACGTTTTACACGGAAGAAGCACGATCCCGATTTCCCGGTTCAGGCAGTTCAGTTCTGTTTGCAGCAGTCGGGGCTGACGGAATCTGATCTGGACTACATCGCGTTCTACGAAAAGCCACTGCTGAAGTTTGAGCGGCTTCTTGAGACGTATCTCGCCTTTGCGCCGCGGGGCTTTTCCAGCTTCGTGAAAGCCATGCCGGTCTGGCTGAAGGAGAAGCTGTTCCAGCGAAGAAGCCTGCGTGCATCACTCGCCGGAGCATCAAAGGCAAAGCTGGTGTTCACTGAACATCATGAAAGTCACGCCGCCAGTGCGTTCTTTCCTTCACCGTTTGAAGAAGCCGCAATCGTGACACTGGACGGAGTCGGCGAATGGTGCACATCGTCCGTGGGTGTTGGACGAGGACGGACCATTCAGCTGACTAGCGAACTGCATTTTCCACATTCCCTGGGACTTCTGTATTCGGCCGCGACGTACCACTGCGGTTTCAAGGTCAACAGCGGTGAATACAAACTGATGGGACTGGCACCGTTTGGGCGACCCGTCTATGCCGATCTGATTCGAAAGCACATGCTGGAGATTCGGGCCGATGGCAGTTTCCGAATGCAGATGAAGTACTTCGATTACTGTCACGGCCTGACGATGACCAATCGACATTTCAGCGGACTGATCGGGTTTAAACCGCGATCTCCGGAATCTGACATTCTGCAGTGTCACTGCGATCTGGCCGCTTCCATCCAGCAGGTGACCGAAGAGCTTGTCCTATTGATCTGTGCGGAACTGCATCGCGAAACACAACTCCCCAATCTGGTGATGGCAGGCGGAGTCGCGCTGAACTGCGTAGCCAACGGGCGGTTACTGCGCGAAGGCCCCTTCAGGAATCTCTGGGTGCAGCCGGCATCCGGTGACGCTGGAGGAGCACTCGGTGCAGCCATGTTCGTCTGGCATCAGCTTCTGGAAAATCCTCGCCAGGCCAGACCATGGGATTCGATGAAGGGAAGTCTGCTGGGCCCGGAGTTTGCGACGCAGGATATCGCCAGACTGCTGCGGTCGAAACAGATTCCCTTCGAACAGTATGAGGAACCGAGTCATTTGAATGGAACTGTCGCCAGGTTGCTCAGCGAGGGACTTGTCGTTGGCTGGTTTCAGGGCCGCATGGAGTTCGGTCCTCGCGCTTTGGGGGCTCGCAGCATTCTCGCCGACGCTCGAGCCCCCGACATGCAGTCGCGACTGAATCAGAAGATCAAGTTCCGTGAGAGCTTTCGGCCGTTCGCTCCAATCGTACTGCGTGAACATGCCAGCGACTGGTTTGAGCTCAGGCCGGATGTGGAAAGTCCTTACATGCTCCTGGTGGCGAATGTTGCTGCCGGACATCGAAAGACACTGTCGGCGGAAGAAAGTATGGTTCTGGAAAGTTCGCCCAATCTGATCGACCGAATTCACATTCAGAGGTCGTCCATTCCGGCTGTGACTCACGTTGATCATTCCGCCCGAATTCAGACGGTGGATTCCGAACGCCATCCTCGACTTTATCCGCTTCTGTCCGCGTTCCATGAGCTGACCGGCTGTCCAATCCTGGTAAACACAAGCTTCAATGTCCGTGGTGAGCCGATCGTATGTCGCCCCGAACAGGCGCTGGAGTGTTTTCTGGTCACGGAAATGGATGTGCTCGTGATGGAGAACTGCGTTATTGAACGAAGCAGGCTGCCACCGGAAGTGATCGCTTCATCCCGTCGGCAGGAACATCTTTCAAAGTTTGCACTCGATTGAGAGCTTTTCACCATGGAATGGTCGGATGTTCGTCGCACAGTCTCTGAGAAGACTCTTCAGCAGTTTGGGTACCTGTTGTCGGCTTTGATCCTTGGACTGGCTGTGCAGCAATCCTGGATCCACGGAATCACGGGGCGTTCGCTTGTCATCGGCAGTCTGGCTGTCTGCATCGCACTGACGGCATGGTCCGGGCCACAGTTATTTCGACCGATTTACTCGACCTGGATGATGCTGGTGTTTCCGATCGGCTGGACGGTGTCGCGAGTTGTTCTCGCCGCGATCTATTTTGGCCTCATGACTCCGCTGGGACTGATCCTCCGCTGGCGCGGCCATGATCCCCTGTTCCTGAAGACTTCCGCACGAGATACATTCTGGAGGAAACGGCGTGAGGGAACGGAGTCGAGTCGGTATCTGCGACAGTATTGAAAGTCGACCGCCGATTCACGAAGTACCGTTGCCCGTCAACAATCAATACGACATGATGCTGGAATGAAAGAACCAGAATCACATCCTGCTTTACTGACCGACGAGGAGTCGAACCCCTACGTTCCGTCTCTGCAGTCGACAGGAGATCGATCTGAGGAAGGGTATTCGGATTTTGTTGAACTGACAGAAAGAGGCATGATCTGCCACGAACGAACGGTTTTCCCTCCCGTATGCGTCGTCTCGGGCGAGACCGAGAATCTGGTAACTATGCCGCTGACACCAACCGCAAGACCTCATTCTTCACTGATCCTGCGAATTGTGGCCTTCGTTCTGCTGTTGTTCCCGGCCATCGCACTGGGTGGATGGTCGCTGCTGCAGTTCCTGTTCAACATGAATGCCATGGAGTTCTTTCAGATTCTCCCGTGGACACTTGTTGCATCACTGGCGTCCATCCCATTCTTTGTTGCCTCCGGGTTTGGGCAGATCAAATGCGCGTTTCAGCTGTCTCTGGGACAGAAGGCTCATCAGCGATGGAAGACTGTAAATCAAATAGCCGGACTGTCGGGCTTTCTTCCGGCGGTGGCCATCATGCTGTCAAACGCAGCCCCTGGTCCGACTCGTCTTTTCATCTGGGGTCCGTTCATCCTGTGGATGCTGGTGCTGCTTCCGATCCTGAAACGATGGCAATTGAATGGTCTCATGACCATCCGAGCTAAAGCCCTGGAATCTGGATTGGTCGAAGTCACTGGTCTTTCGCGAGAGTTCCGCCAGGGAGTCCAGCGAATCCTTGATGCGAACAAATCCGCCCGCGGTGAAGGAACGAACGTCGGATGAAAGACAAACCCGAAGAGCCCTCCGAGTTTTCGCGAATCGCGCAGACCGAAGATGAAATGTCACTTGTGTCGGAGTTCATCTACTTCCTGAAGACAAACAAGAAGTGGTGGCTCGCCCCAATCGTCATCATGCTGCTGCTGTTCGCAGGATTGCTGCTGCTTTCCGGAAGCGCCGCCGCACCGTTCATCTATTCACTGTTCTGACCCGCTGTGTAGAGCGATTGTCCTCAATCGCTCCCAGGCCTGTTGCCAGCTCCCCAGTCCTCATTAACCACCCACCCCGCTCCGGAAACTCGTCACACACTTTGACTGCGTCGGGGCGTGAATGAACAGCATTCCATAAGCCATGGAGCGACAGCCGTCCGTCGCTCCATGACGATCAGCAATCAGGCAAGACCAAACGCGGCGTCCATCTCACCGGCGATTCGCTTCAATTCGGCTGCATCGCCGCCACCCACTTCTGCCGCGAGCCAGCCGTAGAAGTTGATTTCCTTCAGAGCCTTCCGAACATCGGTGTAATCGATATCACCTTCGGAGATGCGGGTAAACTTGCTGTCCTTGCGAGAGAACCCTTTCACATCCAGCTTGAAAACTCGTCGACCCAGCTGGCGAATCCAGTCACCCATGCTGCCATACTTCCAGTGGTTACCGATATCAAACTGCATCCCGACCCATGGAGAATTCAGTTCATCGACATAGTGGATATACTTCTCCGCGCTTTGAGTGTGGTCGCCAGCGTGATCGTACAGAAAATGATTCCAGACATTCTCGATCACGATCTGAACACCCAGCCGCGCGGCAAGCGGAACAGCCTGGGCAATGTTGTCGATCGATCGTTTCCAGATCTCTGTTTCAGGACCATCATTTCCATGGCCCACGACCAGCAGTACGGAGTGACCGCCGACGGCATGGGTATCACGAATTGCCGTTTCCAGCGACTCCAGCGCTTTGCGTCGAACAGCGGCATCCGCATCAGTATGGCGAATCTGCCAGTGAGTGGAATTCACGGTGCCGTCAACAGGCAACCCGCTTTCCGCAATGGCCTTGATGGTCTCTTCGACGTTCATGCCGGGAGCATCCATCTCAATGCCGTCGTAACCGGCGGCCTTCACTGCCTTGAATCGCTCCGTCAGAGATCCCTGAACGTTCACCATGCCAATCTTCAGTGTCTTCCAGATGCGGCCCTTCAGTGGCGTATCGATTTCGGTGGAGGAAACAGTGCTGGCGAAAGACGACTGACCATTCGCGAACAAGGCACCTGCCGCAGCGGTGCAGACAGTGGATTGAAGAAATGAGCGGCGAGTAGAAAACGGCTGATTCATGGCGGGATTCCGAGGCAGGGGTCATGCAAACGAGTTGTCGTACGTTGCCGCGTTCAGTCTCCCAGGGAACCCTGAACGCCGCGGAATCCCAAGTTTATCGTGCGACCCGTTTTCGGAACAGCAAGCGCTGCGAATTGCGACCGCGCGGCCTTTTCAGCGACGGCTGCAGGGAACTTCGTGCTCGATGGCCGTCGACTTCGAAGCAGCGTCGATCGGAAGCCGACTTCGAATCACCCGAGCCGGCACACCTACTGCGATCGAATAATCGGGGATCGCCGAAAGAACGAGTGCACCCGCACCAATGATGCAATGCGCACCGACGCTGGCTGCCACCGTTGCTCGCTCACCAATCCATGTGTCATTGCCGATGGAGACGGGAGGATATTCGCCCTTCTGTTCTCTCATCGGAACATCAAGACGGTCCGTTCCGTGCTGGCGAGTACCATTCATCACCGATACATGAGACGCAATAAGAACATCGTCACCAATCACAGCGTTTCCGATTGAACAGAAATTTCCGATGTAAGCGTGTCGTCCCAGCGAGACATCCGGATGCGAGAAGATCGTTCCGAATGAAATACACGCGTTATCATGGCAAGCCGCAGCGTTCTGACGCAGGAAAGCATGCCGAAGGTAAACGCCCGGCGTGCCCGGCAGCAGTGAGAGCAACTGCGTCCAGCCCGCAAAGGCCGAGTCCCGACTTCCTGTCATTGACTGGATTCGAAACAACAATGTGGCCGGAAGAATCAGCAGTCCACAGAACAGATTTGTAATCCGTTTTGCAAGTGTCTTCATGTCAGGATCCTGCCACCAGAAGTTCCGTTTCCAGCTCTGCTTCGACGGCCGGATCGGGACGATTGGAATTCGCAGCGTCGTTCCTGGGTTCGGCGGTTCCCTTCGTTTTTCGAGAAGCCCACCACTGAAGACCATCGCGAGCCAGCACAGCCAGACCCCAGACGCCGCAGACGGCAACAGAGAGAGCTAACTGCGTCCAGCGTCCCACGTGAGGAAAGACACCATATCGAAGCGCCACATAAGTCCCGCACATTCCGACAAAGATCAGAAGGCTGGCAACCCACTCATACGGGATCTTTCGAACTCGTCGACACATCAGCAGTGTCGTGAAAGAGAATCCGACATAGGTCACTACGCCAACCCATGCAGCCGCCCACGACCCGTATTTTGGAATCAACCAGAAGTTGCCCGCCACGTTGATGATGACACCGACGACACTGCCGGGCACCATTAGTCCCGTCTTCTTGTGAAGCAGAGCCGGAACTTCAAACTGCATCTGCAGACCAAACATAAAGAACCCCAGCAGGATCACGGAAATCAGATCGATGGCAGGTCCATAAGCTTCCGGAGTCAGCAGCGGCAGGATCGGATGCACCGTCAGCGAAGCGCCCAGCAGCATCACTCCGACGCCGCCGACGAACAGTCGGAAAATGCGGCCGAAGACTTTGTTCGCATCCGGCATCTTTTCGATATCGTAGATCGCGACGTACCACACCGAAGAAAACGGAAGCAGACAAAGCGTGTTGACGGCGAAGCCAATCTTGTGGGCCAGAGAGTACACGCCCACTTCATCCATACTGACGAAGATGCGAAGGAAGTAACGATCCGCTTCATGCATCAGCATCGCCAGCAATGCCGTCACGACAATCGGCGCGCTGAAGCGAAGCATTCCGTGAGCCAGTGTCCAGTCGAAGTGGTACCGACCGCGAGTCTTCATGAAGACCGCCATCAGCACTGCCGTATGCAGTGTGGACGCGGCAAGATTTCCCAGGAGCAGTCCTTCGACTCCCATCTTCATTCCCACGAGCAGCCAGACATTTAGCCCGACATTCAGGAACAGTCGCCCGAGCGAAATCAGAACAAAGACACCCGACCATTTCAGCACTCGAAGATACGCATCGACGATCTGGCCAATTACCTGCACCAGGATCGTCGCCATTGTCAGCGTGTAGAACCAGGCACCGTTCGGAAGATTGTCACCAAGAGTCACATCGGACAGCCATTGCCGGCCAAGCCACATCGGGGCCAGCACGGCACATGAAACAGCGAAGAGGTATGTCAGCCCCGTCCACCACAGCCGATCATGATGTTCTTCTGACTCATTGTCGAAGTGAAAGCGAGTGATCGCCATCACCATGCCACCGCCAATCATGAGCGAAAGGATCGCGGCGGTCAGGTCCAGGATCGCAGTAACCCCATAGTCGGCCGGAGTCAGACAATGTGTGTACAGTGGAAGCAAAAGGATCGACGCTAACCGAGTCAGGATCTGCCCGATCGCATAGATCGAAGAATGTTTCAGCAGATCTCGTAAAGGCTTCATCAAATCCGTCCTGTCTGACGTATCCTGGAAAACTTCAGCCGGCAAAAAATGTCCTCTGCGGGACTGCTGGAAAGTTAGGTCATTGACTCCGCCCGGACTTCAGAATGTCGAGTATTGGCAACTTTGCATTCGACGGGCTGGAACGACTTTTCCGGTTGTAGCGTTTGCCTGCTCCCAATAGCCTTGTAGGCCGTCGAGCCCGGCGAAAGTCCTTCCAAAGCTTCCAAAGATCGAAGAATTGCAGAACAGGGCACAGGCGTGAGTCTCAATCCATATCAACCTGTCGAAGATCAGGTCCATGCAGAAGAAAATCTGCCGCATATTCCGCTGGATCAACTGGCACGCCGGATCTTCGTGGCCTGGGAACGATTAAGGATCGTTTACAACGCCATTCTGGCGGTGACTGTAATCTGCGTCGTCGCCGTCTATTTTGCTCAGTACAGGCCGGCATCACTCCCTCTAAGCGGCTTCTTCGGGATCATCGTTCCTGTCGTTGGAGCAAACCTGTGCTTCTTCGCCGGGCCAATCGTGGAAACCTATGTTGCCTGGCTTGGATTGCGGACCGAAACGCTGCGAATGGTCCTGATGTTCTTCGGCACCGCTTTGTCGATGATGATCGCCGTCGCGTGGGTCATCGCATTGCTGAATCCGCAATTGTGAGAGATCTGATCCGACAGAAGCACCAGGTCAGAGGCACCATGTCTGCGCGCAGAGTTTTTCGACCGGGCATTGCCACGCCTGAACGAACATGCAGGCAGAAGACAGACCCGTCCGCCCCATTGGGCACACGAGTTGCCAAGACAAAGACAGGATGGAAGGACGGCTGTCGTTTCCCAGAACAGGGCACAACCGCCTCATGCCGTAAAGCCAGATGATTGAACGACTTAGCGTTTTCCAGCTGGGGGCGTTCAAATTTCCGGACGAGCGGCCGTGGTCAGAGTCGTTGCAAAATGCACCAGTGTCCGGCATTTTTGTTGGATATTTGGAACAGCAGCGTCTTAATTCTGCGGAAAATTTTTGTTCTCACATCCGTTTCCAGTTTGCGTACTGTCTGAAATTACAAGCAGCAGTTGGGTGGTCTGAAGATGAGTCTTTCACGTTCATTTCCGGCGAAACGGTCTCGCCGCAGCAACAAAGCTGTGGCGACCGAACAGTGCCTGGTGGAACGTCTGGAAGACCGCCAGCTCCTGAGCGCTCAGACGGTCACGTTGGGTGCTGACCACGATACGACGATCTACGACATCAGTACTGGCGACACAGCCAACGGTGCGGGTGAGTATCTGGTGGTCGGCGGTTCCGGAGGTCTGTCGTCGGCTCGTCGAGGCCTCATTCATTTTGATGTCGCCTCAGCAGGAATCCCGGAAGGGGCGACGATTCTTGATGCAGTGCTCACACTGAATCTTGCTCAGTCGGTCGGGGCATCCACCGTTGTTTCCGTGCATCTCGCCCAGAAGTCCTGGGGTGAATCCAGTTCGAACGCCGCTGGCAACGAGTTCGACGGGGCTCAGGCACAGGCTTTCGATGCGACATGGCTGTTTTCATCCTTTGACAGCACTGGCTGGACTTCTGCCGGCGGTGACTTCGGCGGCGCGTCAGCATCCGCGAGCGTCCTTTCAACCGGCGCGTATGAATGGACGGGCGATGGGCTTGTTGGTGACATTCAAAACTGGCTCGATAATCCAAGCACCAATTTTGGCTGGCTCCTGAAGAGCAGCGAACTTGCGGGCGTCATCAAGGGCTTTGTCAGCCGCGACTCCACAAACGCTTCGCTTCGCCCAAAACTTGAAATCACCTATGAAGATCCCGTGGTGCCAACGATCGTCGAAGGTCGAAAGTGGCACGACAGGAATGCCGACGGAATTCGACAGGGCGGTGAACTCAACGCACTCAAGCTTCAGTTCCAGAACGGGAACAACTTCTACAATTCCTTCGGTGGCAAGGAGTACTGGTACCGATCGGCATCCAACAATTCGTGGTACTTCCTGAACCAGGCGGGTGAAGTCCGCCAGTGGTCAGGCCAGGGCGGGAAACTCACAGGAAGCCTCGTCGCAAACCTTGGCAGCCGCGCGTGGTATAATCCATCAGCTGTGCTCACGATCAACGGACCTGCCGATGAAGACTGGATGAACGGGTTCACGTTCGAGCTTGTGGATACCAGCGGAACTGTTGTCGCCTCAGCGGTTTCAAAAGACATTGATCTGAATGGTGACAACATCATTCAGGAAGAAACCGAACGTGGCTGGTATCGATTCGAGAACGTCGCGCAGGGAACCTATTTCGTTCGAGAAGTCGTCCCCACCGGATGGGCTCAGAGCGCAGGTCGCACTTCCTCTCAGGCAAAGGCAGTCTGGCAACTCGACCAGACGCTGGGACTCACCACCACGGGCAACCTGTTTGAAAACTACGGCAAGCAGGGAGAGAAGTGGCTGCACGGACAGGCAGGCTGGTACTACATCACTCCGATCGGTGACCTGTACCGCTGGGACGGAAAGACGGTCACAGCCACAGCACCGTTGAATGGAACGATTGTGGCTTCACCCGGAATGCCATACTTCCGGGATGTCTCCCTGCTGTATGCCGCCGAAAACCCTGAATTCACGGTGGCCAGTGGCTCAGTGATCAGCAGACTGGACTTCGGCAATTACCGACCTGTGACTGTTGAAGGTCAGGTGCTGACCGATCTTGATCCGAACGGCCAGCAGAATTTCGGTTCGCCGGTCGCAGTCGTCGAAGTTGCACCTCCGACGGATGTTCCCGTGTCGCTTACTCGGAACACGTGGTACGAGGCTCAAATCGGAACAACGCGCAACACAAAGCTGTATGCCACTTCCACAGGCCAGGTGTTCGAATGGTCTGCCGCAACTGGCTCAGTGCTGCTGACGACTATCTCCGGAATCTCCGGACTGTCCAGGTCTGCGATTCAGCATTATGCGTTCGTCCAGGAGTTCTGGAAGAACGACGTGCGTGTTGAACTCCTGGACGCAGCAGGAAACGTTGTTGCTTCCACACTGACTACGAACCTGGATCGAAACGGGAATTCGCAGGTTGACAGTGAAACGGAATCCGGCTGGTATCAGTTCACCAACCTGCTTCCCGGCCGGTACACCATTCGACAAATTGTGGAAGCCGGCTCTGTGTCCACATCCAGCGGTTCCTTAGACAAACAGGCAGTCGCGGAATCGCTCTCCAGCATCTATGGATTCCGGGCAGGAGTCACAGACTCCTTTAACTTTGGCGGACGTAACGAACGCTGGTTTCTGAGTAATACAAACCGCTGGCATTACATGACGCCGGATGGAAAGATCTTCGAGTGGGACCGCAACAGCGGAGGAACCCGAGGACTCGTCAGAGGCCGCGAAATCGCTCAGCTGTCCGGAAGTTATTACGTCAATCTGAATCTTTTGTTCAAGCCAACGTCCACTCGCATCAACGCCGTCAGCGGACAGGTGTCTTCTTTGAACCTGAGCCAGGCAAAACTGATCGACACCGTCTTTTCCTCAATCGCCTCGCAGATTACCTGACCCGGCTTTCAGGCATCGTCGCGAAAACATGGATCGGCCCGAAGGATTCCCGGCCAATCGTTGCCGTTTCCTGCCGTGTTGTTATCGTAAAGTGATTCCATGCCGGAATCCTGACCTGCGGCTCCGGACTGTCATGCGAGCACCGTCTCTCTGACAGCACATCCTTCCTCTACGATCCTCGAGGTATACCCATGGCACGTAAAGCATCTCGTCGCGGTTTCCTGGGCACATCCGCGGCCCTTGGAACAGCATTCTGGGTTGGTCCCCAGACGTTCGGCCGTCCGACCCGCTCCGCTCTGGAGTCTCTGACCGCTGCCTGTATCGGTGTCGGCGGCAAGGGCGACAGCGACAGCAGTCATATCGCAGATCAGGATGTCGAAATCGTCGGTATCTGCGACGTTGACCGCCGAACGCTGGAAAAGAAGGCTCGCGAATTCAAGAAGGCTCAGCAGTTTACAGACTTCCGCGAAATGCTGGACAAGCTGGGTGACAAGATCGATATCGTCAGCGTCAGTACTCCTGACCATACTCATGCCGTCGCCGCCGTGAAGGCGATGAAGATGAAGAAGCACGTCTATGTGCAGAAGCCTCTGACCTGGTCCATCAAAGAAGCTCGCGTGATGCGAGAAGTCGCTGCCGAAACCGGCGTCGTGACTCAGATGGGCAATCAGGGAACCTCAGAAAACGGCCTGCGTGAAGCCGTTGAAGTTATTCGTTCCGGCGCAATTGGTGACGTGTCTGAAGTTCACGTCTGGACCAACCGTCCAGTGTGGCCACAGGGTATCGGTCGACCCAAGGGCGAAGACAAGGTTCCAGACACGCTCGATTGGGATTCCTGGATTGGCCCAGCTCCAATGCGTCCTTACAAGGAAAGCGTCTATCACTCCTTCAACTGGCGCGGCTGGGTCGACTTTGGCACCGGCGCACTGGGCGACATGGCCTGCCATACAACGAACCTGCCTGTGATGGCGCTGGACCTGTGGGATCCAGTGGCTGTCACCGCTGTGAAGAACCCTGGTATCGTCGAAGGCGAAACCTTCCCAGGTGCAACGACGCTGATGTTCGAGTTTCCGGAACGCAATGGCAAAGTGCCATGTAAGTTCTACTGGTACGACGGCGGCAACCTGCCTAATGATGATCTGGTCGCCAAGCTGCCGGAAGGCTTCCGAAAGAAGCTGGAAGAGCAGAAGAAGGGCGGCGGTCGAACCAGCGCGGCTCTGGTGGTTGGAAGCAAGGGCATGCTGCTGTCTCAGAACGACTACGGTGCTGAATACACGCTGTTGCCGGAAGCCGACTTCAAGAGCTTCAAGAAGCCGGAGCCAACCATTCCTCGCATTCCTTACAAGGGAAGCAACGACGAACGTCAGAAGTGGGAGTTCATCGAAACGATCCGCGGCAACTACAAGCCAGGAACGATGTCCAACTTCGGTTATGCGGGTCGACTGACAGAAACCATCCTGGTCGGCAACCTGGCAGTGCGAGCCGGCGAAGGTCAGCGCATCGAGTGGGATGCAAAGAACCTGGTCAGCACGAACCTGCCGGAACTGAACAAGTACGTTCATCGCGAATACCGCAGCGGATACTCACTGTAATCTGCGGTCGCTGTCGATTTCCGAAGCCCGGTCTGTCCATAGACCGGGCTTCTTTTGCGCTATGACGAAAGCTGACATCATGGCAAAGAAGAAATCTGCAAGTGTGCCTGAACAGACGACGGCTCCTCGTCCTCGTCCGATTCGCCAGGCATGGAAGTTCTGTCCTCGCTGCGGAACGCCAGCGACAAAGACCGGTAAGAATCCGTTCCACTGCGAATCCTGCGGGCATACTCATTTCTTTGGCCCCGTCTCTGCGGTCGGTGCAATCACAACAGATGCGGACGGACAGGTCCTGCTGCTGATCCGAGGAAAGGATCCTGGCAAAGGCAAGTTCGGACTTCCCGGCGGGTTCATTGATGCCGGTGAAACGGCCGAAGACGCACTTCATCGCGAGGTGTTTGAAGAGATTCGACTGAAGGTCAGATCGATGTCGTACCTCTGTTCGTTCCCGAATGAATACGTCTATCAGGGCTTTATTCTTCCCGTCACCGATATGTTCTTCGTGATGGAAGTTGAGTCTTTTGATACGATCGAATCGGGCGATGGCGAAATCCATGGCTGGCACTTCTGCCATCCGGGCAAAAAAGAGCTGAAGAACTTCGCCTTCGAATCCAACCGCCGCGCAATGGAGCTGTATCTGAAAACACGGACTCAAAGTCGCTGAAACGCAACGAAGACGGCGAGGACAAGCTTCCTCCGCCCCTGGCCCAGTCTGTCTGCAGCTGGGATAAAGGCGCTGGCAGTCGTCGCAGGCGTGCCTCAGTGTGAGTCATGGAATGACTCGACTACATGTAGCTCGGTCATTCCATGACCGGGAGCTAACCAAGCCGCTTGCGGCGAGCACTGGTCGTAGCGGCGTCTGCCTCCGTCGCGGCACCATCCCTCGCTCACGCTGCGGGTT
>CAZIGZ010000019.1:0-56578 GCA_964538835.1 uncultured Chitinophaga sp.
TGAGAAAAGAACAATAAAAAGACTGAATTCTGGTGTCAAGGTGGCTGGCACCTAAGGCATTTTGCGACACGCAAGCTGGAATATGGAGTCGTGGTTTGACATCATGCGGTTCCTTCCAGTCCTTCCCTCCTTTGGATAGTAAAGATGAATCAGCTCACCAGCCGTCGGACTTTGCTTCAGTCTGCTCTTGGGGCGGCCGCTGTTTTTTCGGCAGTGCGTGGACAGGGCTCCGAGCCTTCTCAGCCGCGGGCACAAAAGACGTTTGTGTATGTTGGGACGTTCAGCTCGCCGCTGAAGGATGTGTTGCCGACTCAGGTTGACCTTCCGCCGGGCAATGGGCGAGGCATCCACATCTTTGAGTTTGCGGCAGAGACAGGAAATCTGAAGCCTCTGGGAACTTACGATCTTGGGACAAGCCCCAGTTGTCTTGCCGCCGATCCTTCCGGAAAGTTCCTTTACTCGGCAAATGAGACCGATCGTGTTGGTGAATCCGGGGAGGGCACGGTCAGCGCGTTCTCGATCGATGCAAAGACTGGCTTGCTCACACTTTTGAATACAGTCAGATCCGGTGGTGCAGGGCCGACTTACGTCAGTCTGCATCCGAACGGAAAGTTTCTGCTAGTCGCAAACTACTTCGGCGGTTCCGTCTCTGTGCTTCCTGTTCTGCCCGACGGTCAGCTTGGGGAAGCCACCGATGTGAAGAACGACGCAGGCCCCATCGGCCCCGCACGGGCAACGAATGCACCTCCGGGGAGTTTTGCCTTCAGCGGTCACGACCGGACTCATGCTCACATGATCCAGTCGGATCCTTCAGGCAAGTTTGTGCTGCATGTCGATCTGGGCGAAGACAGAATTTATGTGTGGGAGTTTGACACAACGGCAGGCAAGCTGACCCCGGCCGCGACTCCTTTCGTGACTTTGCCACCAGGCGATGGCCCTCGACATTTTCACTTTCACCCGAATGGCAAATGGTTCTACTCGATTCAGGAGGAAGGCTCGACACTAGTGCTTTTCGATTATGACTCGAACACGGGCGGTCTGAAAGAACGACAGACCATCTCGACGCTGCCCCCAGGTTATGCAGGCAGCAACTTCTGTTCAGAGATCCTGGTATCGCACGACGGTAAGTTCGTCTACGCCGGAAACAGACTGCACGACAGCATCGGCATTTTCGCGATTGGTGCGACTGGCGAGCTCAGCTACGTCGGCGAAGAATGGACTCGCGGGAATTATCCACGCAGCTTCACATTTAATCCGACAGGGTCATACCTGTACTGTTGCAACCAGAGAGCGGACAATGTTGCCGTGTTTCGAGTGGACAAGAAGTCCGGGGCTCTTCAGTTTTCGGGTCACTATGTGGCGGTTGGCAATCCTTCAATCGTGACATTTGTTGAACCAAAATCGCCCTGATGCCCTGGAGGCCCTGCGGTTCAAACGACACTCGCCGAAAGCGAGGTCCCTGATGCAGCAAAGCCACTGACATCTTCCTTCCTGTTCGGGAGTTTCCCATGAGCACACGTCGACAGTTTACGCAATCCGCACTGGGAGCGATTGCTGCTCCCGTTGTTCTTTCGCCAGCTGTCCTTGGAAGGAACGGATCTGTCGCTCCGTCTGAAAAGATCACACTCGGCGTGATCGGAATTGGTCCTCGATGCACCTACGACCTTCAGGCGATGCTGAAACTGCCGGACGTACATTGTGTTGCGATTGCGGATGTGCAGGCTTCACGGCGAGACGCTGGGAAGACGCTGGTGGATACTCATTACGGAAACACGGACTGCAAACTCTATTCAGACTTCCGTCAATTACTTGATCGCAAGGACATTGACGCGGTTCTGATTGCCACGGGCGACCGCTGGCATGCCACCGCATCGATGCTGGCAGCAAAGGCTGGAAAAGATGTGTACAGCGAAAAGCCCTGTGGCTTGACCATTGAACTTTGCCAGCAACTCGCAGAAACCATGAAATCGACCGGCAGGATTTTTCAGGCCGGCACCCAGCGTCGAAGCGTTCCGAATTTCGTCCAGGCGGTTCAAATCGCTCAGCAGGGAAAGCTTGGAAAGCTCAAGACCCTTTTTGCGTCGGTGTATATCCCAACGCTCGACAATTCCTGGCTTGCTCCGGAACCAACACCTCCGAAAGATGTCTGCGACTGGAACCTGTGGCTCGGTCCTGCGCCGTGGCGGCCGTACAATTCTCATTATGTCGCCGGCAAATGGCGTGGCTACTATGACTTTGATTCCGGCGCGAGGCTGCTGGACTGGGGAGCTCACACCCTCGATCTGTGCCAATGGGCCAATGATGCCGACAACACTGTGCCGGTGACCTACGAGCCTCAGGAGAATCAGATCCTCTGTCGTTACACAAACGGGGTAGGCGTGGTGCTGGATTTCCTTGCGACACCGTTTGGCGATCGCGGCCCAAACTGGATTACACGACTTGGAACCTGTCCCGTGAAGTTCGTTGGCGAAGAAGGTTCGATCGAAACGGGAGACAGCGGAGAAACGGTGGTCTCATCCGAGACACTCAGGAGCGAGCTACAGGAAGCCGCTGGCAAGGTCAAGGGCCTTGATGTAACGGCTCATGCAAGGAACTTCTTCGACAGCATCAAGACTCGTAAGCCGACCGTCGCCAATGCCGAGGTCATGCGAAACTCACACGTAGCCTGTCATGCAGCCGCACTCGCGTGGATTTTGAAACGAACACTGACTCTTGACCCAGTCACGATGCAATTCGTCAATGACGATGAAGCGAACCGCCTCAAGACTCGACCTGCCCGAGACTGGAGTTGATTCGTCCGCAACACAATCATGCCTGATCGATCCGATCTCCTCGCATCCTTCAGGGAGTCCAATGTTCGACGATGGGCCGGGGACTGATGATGATTTCGCTGACTTGGTCGACACGATTTTTCTGGCTCAGCATCCTCGCATGTCTTTCCGCAGTGGTTTGGTCGAGCGAAGTTGCTGTTGCTCAGGATGATGAAGCTCGAGCCGGGCTAGTCACTCGCCTTTCCAACGGCAATTCCGAAGTCAGTCGAATCGACACCAAACCGGGCTTCGATTGGTCCGTCGAACGCCCTGATCCGCGTTTGAAGAATCCCGTTGAGATTCGCTGGAGCGGAACATTGCTGGCTCGTCTTGCCGGCCCTCACACATTCCATGCAGAGCTGACCGGCCACTGCCTGATCCTGATCGATGGTCAACGCGTTCTTGAGGGGGCGGGAAGCAACGTGTTTCTCTCCGGAGAGCCGCTTGAACTGACCGGCGGCGATCACAAGATTGACGTGATCTATCGGTCGCCGACTGGGGAAAGCGATTTGGACAGGCCGCGGCTTGCTGTCTTCTGGTCCAGCCCGTCCTTTACGCTCGAGCCGATCCCTGCGGATGCTCTGAGTCATCTGCCAGCGGAGCTCGACGGAGATGCCGCCAACCGAGTCAAGGATCCACATTCGATCAGCCGAGGCCGCTGGTTGACGGATGCGCTTCGATGCGGCGCTTGCCATCAGGGAATGTCGGAAGCTTCCATCCTGTCAGCTCCAGACTTGCGAACGTCATTGAAGCAGACAGGTGATCGACTGATCCTTGAGAAGATTCTCTCGCAGCCAGTCTCCGCGATGCCGCATTTTTCGCTCACGGACGAACAGGCCGCAGATGTTGTCGCCTTCCTGAGAACACAAGTGCCGTACGAAGACAGCGGGCAGGGAAAGAACGAGGCTCTGCCCGGAAAGCCTGCGGACGGCGATCTTGAGGCTGGGCAGAAGCTTGTCACGACGCTCGGCTGCGCAGCTTGCCATCGAGTCCCCGGGTTGGCTTTCGAGCAGTCGGCCGACTCGGTGTTTGCTGTGGAGCAGAACCCCGACCTGCGAACTGTGAGCCATTGGCGATCAAGGCGATGGCTTGCCTTGTGGCTGACTAAGCCGGAAGCCTTGAATCCAGAGCACAGAATGCCTCGATATGATCTGTCAGACGATGAAGTACGTCAGATTGTGCTGGCACTGACAAGTGAGCCATCTGAAGCAGCCGCTCGCGAGACCGATGCAAGTGCGGCGATGACAGTGGAACAGGCAAGGACTCTTGTCCGAGACGCGGATCCGGTGAAGGGAAAGCAATGGGTTGAACAGGCTCGATGTGCTTCCTGCCATCAGGTTCCTGGAGTCAGCTCGCCAAAACTGTTGCCGCGGCCTTCCGATCCCGATGTGCTGCTCAGTGAGCGAAGTTGCCTGCAGTCTTCCGAAAACAAAGACGAGGCCGGTACCAAAGTTCATGGCAAGTCCATCATGCAGCCTCAGTATCAGTTGCGACGGCACGATCGCGAAGCGGTCGCCGCCTGGATCTCCTCAATCCCGGCGGATCTTGAACCAGCCAGCATCGTGGCCGGCGAACTTTTGATCTCGCGTAACGGTTGCCTGCAGTGTCATGATCGCGATACGACACGAGGACTGTCAGCTGTGGCGTCTCAGATCGAAGCACAGCGAGACGATCTTCGAGGGCAAAGTCAGGCCTTGATTCCTCCGCCTTTGACAGCGGTCGGTGATCGGTTGCGAGATGAAGTCCTCGAGGCGGCGATTGCCGGCACATCACGTCAGCGTCGCCTTCCCTGGCTGCATGTTCGCATGCCCGCATTTCGCTTCACGGCCGAAGAAGTGGCCCGTGTTTCTCGCTATCTGATTGCGAGCGATCGTATTCCAGATTCTGCCGACAAGGCTCGCGAGGAACTGTTTCGCAACTTCGATCCTGCACATCCCCAGGCCGCAACACCCGAGGAACTGTTGACTGGAAATCAACTGGCGGGTGCCGGAGGTTTTAACTGTCTGGCGTGTCACAAGGCTGGTCCCTTCGAGCCGCGCAATGTGGCGATGGGAACTCGCGGTTCTGACATCATGCAAATGGGACAGCGGCTTCGCTCCCGGTACTTTCTTCGGTGGATGCAGAATCCCATTCGCATCGTGCCGGGTGTCGAGATGCCGGCGATTCGTCGCGCAGTGCCAGGCGTTGCCGGTGAGTCGCTGCCCGCTCAGATCGCGGTGCTGTGGAAAGCCCTTTCGGATACTCGATTCACGCCGCCGACCGTGGCCAGTCGTTATGAGCAGCTTGTGACCGTCGCCCCGGGCCAGTCGCCGCGAGTCATTCGAGACGTGTTTACTCTGTCGGGTGATCGCTCTGGCGGGAGCATTGCTCGTGCCTTTGCGGCGGGCTTTCCGAATGGACACAACGTCCTGCTGGATCTGGACACGATGTCGTTGCAGCAATGGACATTCGGTGAGTTTGCTCGCCAGCGTACTGAGGGAAAGAGCTGGTTCTGGGATATGGCCGGCGTGCCGCTGCTGGGCGAGCTTCCAAAGTCACCATGGTGTCGACTGCATGAGGAAGGCGATGCTTCCAGAACGCTGGAGCTGGTTCCGGATCAGCAGCGAACCGGAGAGTTGCTGGAATGGAGCGTTCACGATGATTCCATCCTGTTGCGGATGAAGTTCCACTTTGGTGCCTCATCGAAGCGCATCGAGCAGGGGCCGCACGACGTGATCCATGCGTGGAATGATCCTGATGCACCGCTCAAGGCTGCTGTCGTTTCAATGGCGATTGAACCTGCAACAGAAGGCGACCAATCCGGACTGACATTCCAGGTTGTCGCAGAAGAACTTCCTCGGGGTTATCAAATGAGTCTGCCCGGCTGGAAGTCCGCGGAGTTTCATCGCAACATCCCGGCGCGAGCCATCGTGGTTCCTGAATCCGGGATGCTGAAGCAGGGTGACGGCGCGAGCCTGTTGCTTGTGACGGCAAAGCTGCCGGTTTCTTCGCCGGTGTTACCGCTCCCCGCATTGATATCCAGCGCTGACAGGCTGACGGTGATGCCAGGCTTTGAGTGTCTTCGACAGCCGCTGCCAGCTTCGATCATGCCCACTGCAGTGACTGTGTTGGACGATGGCGGCGTCGCATTGACTTCGCTTCGAGGTCATGTCTGGATTGCTCGTGACACCGATCAGGACGGACAGCTGGATTCGGCCAGCATCTTTGCCGAAGGACTTGCAGCACCTTATGGAATCGTGGCCGACGAGAACTCGCTGCTCGTTTCCCACAAGCCTGAGATTCTTCGACTGGAAGACACTGATGCCGACGGCCGAGCAGACCGTTTCAATGTCATGGCGTCCGGCTGGGGCTATTCGGACGACTATCACGACTGGACGACAGGGCTGACCCGCTCGAAATCCGGAGCACTCTACGCGGGGCTCGGCAGTGACTATTCGCAGAACAAACGTCCGGAAGACAACGACCGCTGGCGAGGCACCGTGCTGAAGATTGAGACGAATGGCACGATCGAACCCGTTGCGTATTCACTGCGGTTTCCCATGGGACTGGCATTCGACCGTGACGAGCATCTGTTTGTCACGGACAATCAGGGTGTTCAAAACACGTTCAACGAATTGAACATGGTTATCCCCGGGAAGCACTATGGAGTCCCTTCGCGCCACGAGCGGCCGTTGAAAGAAGAAGCGGAAACACCGGCCCTGATGATTCCACATCCGTGGACTCGGAGCGTCAACGCGATCGCGTTCTTCCCGGACGATTACCCGATCGTCGATCTTCGAGGACACGGTGTTGGCTGCGAATACGATACTCGCTGCCTGATTCGCTTTACGACACAGATGGTCGACGGCGTTATGCAGGGAGCGTGTTATCGGCTGAGTCGGGTGTCGGAGAAGGGAGGCGGCGAGAACTTTGTCGGGCCGGTGGCATGTTCATTCGGTAAGGACGGTGCTCTGTGGATCGGAAGCATCTGGGACAGCGGCTGGCAAGGTGGAGCCAACACGGGCTGCATCGAGAAGATTCGGCCCGCGAACACGATGCCAAATGGAATTCGCGAAATGCGAGCTGTTGCAGACGGTTTTGAAGTGACGTTCTTTAGGGCTGTCGAGGCTTCGGGGGCCACTGATCCGTCAAACTGGTCGCTGCAGGGCTACACCCGCAAGTGGCAAGGCAGTTACGCGACTCCGGATAGCGACCGACATTCGCTGAAGATCAACGAGATTGAAGCGGTAAAGCCGGAGACGTTTCTGCTTCGAACCGAAAGCGTGAAGGCGGGCTACGTTTATGAACTCTCGGTCAAGGAATCACTCGACGGGAGCGGCAGACTCTGGCCCGCAGAAGCTCATTACACCATGAAAAAGGTACCAACTCGCTGAACCAGGGAGCGGGCTCAACTGCTGGTGATGACAGTGACCCTGGCGCAGCCGAACTCTGGCACGGAACAACTACTGCTCTGAACAATCTGACAGAAGATCTGCGGCAGACTGCAGTTCTTCGGCGATGCGCTCTCCGGTGGAACTTGTGGTCGAGGACTGCCCTGGCATCACCGGCCATGTGTAGGTTTCGACTTCAAGGTGGGGAGCGTAGTCGAGGACAGCGACTGCTTTGAGTGCCTCTTCCAGATCAGGGCGTGTGGTTTTCAGCGGCCCGAGTTCCGCTGCATAGATCGGAACATGGAAGTGCACTCGCCATGCTTCCGCCTTCAGAAAATCGTCCGCGGGCGTGCGAGTCAAATCGTCGATCGTCAGGTCGAGTCGAGACTGAGTACTGCCGTCGGCGAATTTTGCGAACGTCTGATGCAGATAACGTGGCTCAGCGTACGCTTTGAGCGCTTCCAGCCCTTCGGGGTTCTGGGATGGCGTCAGGATTTCCACAGCATTCGTGATATGAACCTTGTTGATTCGAATGCCCTCGTCGCTGAACATTCGAATCGACGCCTTCACATCTTCGAACTCGACGGCCTGATGGCAGACATCGAAACACAGGCCGATGTAGTCTCTGACAATGTCTTCACATCCCAGCGCTTCGGCCTGAGCGAAGAGTCCTCGAAACACCGGCAGACTGTCGCGGCGAGTATTTGACAGTTCGCACAGCGGCTCCGGTTCCAGGCCAAGCCGGATCTTTCGGCCGGTAGTTTCATGCAGATGCTTCAGATACCGAGCTGTTCGAATCAGATTGCTGAAACAGACTGCTCGAAAGTCCGGAGCTTTGGGGTTCATTTTTCCGCCCAGCGGTACGGTGGAGAGACTTCCTTCTCCGCCTTCCGGAAGAAGCTGTGCGAGAACTGTGGCGCATTCTTCGGTGTACGTGACACGCCGAGCACTGGCCCAGTCCGGGAGGTAAACCTGCTCCTTAACTCGTTCGCTGTGGAAGTCTCCGAACGGAAATGTATTCAGTGTGAAGCAGCAAAGGTCATGCTGCCAAAGTGTCTGCGCCAGAAGTTCGAGTGCGGAAGGATCCGCGAGCAGCTCTTTCACCACTGGCGCAGAGAGCCACAGGCCAGCGGCAATCGGGAAGTCCAGCCGCTGGCGAGCTTCGGCGGCATGTTGAGACAGCCCGGAAACAACCTCGGCGACAGTGCGTCCGGGATGCAGGTTGGTGCAGTAACTGAGCGGCAGCGCTGACAGAGTCATTTGATCAACCGAGAATGGGAAGAAGCAGGCCCGAACCGTGCTGGAACTCCTTGGTCACGATTGATCCAAGCAGGGTCGTGCTGGTGCAGTCATGCACTTCGATCTCTGCGAGGGAACCGATCAGACGCGGATTGCCATCGAACACCACGATGCGATCACATTCCGTCCGACCAGTCAGCTGAAGAGCAAGCCGAGTCGCTTCGTCGCTGGCATGCAGCATCGTCTGAGGCTCAATGTCGTGGTGATGATCGTGATCATGATCATGGTCGTGATGATGCCCGGAGTCACTCGCGTGATGAGACTGTGGTGTCACAAGAGGCAGCAGCGTCGTTCCGTCCAGCGGCTGGCCTTCCCGAGCAGCTCGCTTGGTGGCTGACTTGCTAGGGCCTTCAACCAGAATGCGGACTCGGCGTCCGATGAACTCCGCGTTGTCTTCTTCAGCGATCCTGTTTTGCAGTTCCAGCATTTCATTATTGCGCTGGCGTTTGACGTCTTCAGGGATGTCATCAGCGAACAGTTCATCCGCCTTTGTCCCAGTGCGAGCACTGTATTTGAAAATGAAGCTGTTCTTGAATCGACACTCGCGAATCAGATCCATGCTCTTCTGGAACGACTCATCAGACTCGCCGCAGAACCCAACGATAAAGTCGGACGACACAGCACAGCCTGGCACGATCTCCCGAATGCGGCCCATCATTTCTCGATAATCTTCCACCGTGTACCCGCGTTTCATGCGTTTCAGCACGTCATTGCAGCCTGACTGAGCCGGAACGTGCAGATACTTCATGACTTTGGGAAGATCGCGAACGGCCTGCAGAAGATCGGTCGTCATATCTTTCGGGAAGTTGGTGATGAACCGAATGCGTTCAATCCCCTGAATATCGTGAAGCCGCAGCAGCAGATCGGACAGACGAACAAGGCGTCCGTCTTCTGTGTACTTGTAGCTGTTAACCGTCTGACCAAGCAGCGTGATTTCGCGAACGCCCTGATCAGCCAGAACTCTGGCTTCCTGAACGATATGAGCCGGAGGACGACTCTGCTCCGGGCCGCGAGTTGCGGGCACAACACAGTATGTGCAGAACTTATCGCAGCCGATCATGATACGAACAAAGGCCTGGAACGGCGTTGGTCGCATCTCCGGGTCGCGAAGCGGATCGTAGCTTTGGAAGCTGTCAGAGACTTCTTCGCGTGAACCTTCACGGCGGCCGAGGCTGACTGCTTTGCGGTGAGTGCGTTCCTCGGACTCGCGAGTTTCCCGGATCATCCGCGGAATCTCGGCCAGCTGCCCGGTTCCCACGACGATGTCGACAAACGGAGCCTTCTGAAAAATGAGGTCCTGGTCCTTCTGAGCCATGCAGCCGATCACACCGATCACTCGCTGCGGCCGATTGCGTTTGCTGTACTTTAGTCGCCCGAGCGCGCTGTAGATTTTGTGTTCGGCGTGTTCACGAACGCTGCACGTGTTGAACAGGATCGTGTCGGCCTCTTTGGGATTATCTGTCAGCTGATAACCATCCCGGCGCAGGGCGGCGACTACCAGTTCACTGTCCAGCATATTCATCTGGCAGCCAACAGTTTCGATGTAGAGCCGACCGTTATGGTCAGAAGACGCCATTGATTCGGGATCCGACATGACACTCACAAAACACTATTGAAAATCAACATCAAAAAGCAGACGTCACTGAACGAGTGACGTCTGCCGGGAATTCCATCTTTCCACTGACACTGCACGCGGCAAACCACGCGGCTGCCACAGGCTGGATCGATTATGACTGGACTCTTTCCATGTACTGACCGGATTCCGTATCGATCTTTACACGATCGCCTTCCTTGATGAAGGCTGGAACCTGGATCTCAGCACCTGTTTCCACAGTCGCCGGCTTGGTTACGTTGGTTGCCGTGTTTCCGCGAGCAGCCGGTTCGGTATAGGTCACGGTCAGAATCACCTGCTGCGGCGGGCTCATGCTGATCAGCTGGCCATTCCAGAACAAAAGGCCAACGGTCGCACCTTCAAGCAACCATCGCATGTCGTCTTCAACGACAGATGCAGGCAGGCTGTGCTGTTCGAACGTCGTATTGTCCATGAACACATAGTTATCGCCATCGCGGAATGAGAACACACCATCGTTGCGATGAACGTCGGCAGTCTCCAGTGAGTCACCGCTTCGATACGTCTTCTGGAACAGGGTGCCCTTCAGCAGATTTCTCATCTTGGTGTGGTACAGAGCCTGACCTTTGCCTGGCTTTACGAAGCTGCACTCCAGCATCTCATAGGGCTCATTGTCGATCTGAACCTTGATACCTTTTTTGAATTCACCGGCGGGAATCGTACCCATGGAACACGCTTCTGAGTTCTTTGATGTGAAAGCTCGGCTGTGAAATGAACGTCCGCACTGCGAAGTCCGAGAGCATCGGAAGTCGTCGGATTTGCAATGCGATCACAGTCGGCGATGTGGCCGATGCCCGCTGTTCCTTACAGCTCCCAGGTCATCGGAGGGCGGAAAAAGTAGCAAAAAGCCGTGTTTGAGTGAATCCAGATGTTCGGCAGAAGCTGTTTTTTCGCAATTGCCCTGCTGCAGCGTCTACTTTTCCGATTTCCGGCTGAGGAATTAGCTGTTCACAGCCGGAATCAGATTGAGCAACCATTCGGCAAACCGTTGTTCAATGGAAGCTGCTGTCGCCGTCACGTCGGAATGACAAAGCGGCTGTTCTGAGAGCCCGGCAGCGACATTCGTGATGCAGGAAACCCCCAGGACCTGAATTCCGCACGACGCTGCGTAAACACTTTCAGGAACGGTACTCATTCCCACCGCATCGACGCCCAGAAGTCGCATCATACGAATCTCCGACGGTGTTTCGTACATGGGTCCGGGCATCATCGCATAGACACCGTTGTGGATGGTCAGTCGCGACGGAACCGAAAACGCTCGGTTCCGCAGATCCGGACACCAAACGGCAGTCGCTGGCCTTTGAAGGCGACCGGCAGGATCCCCGCCATCGCTGATTTCCCCGGCGGTAGTGCTGGTCTCCGGAAATTCAGCGACCGAACCCTGAACGCCGGGGCGGGAAAGGCTTTGATGCCATTCCACGAAGCGGCAGCCAGGATATCTGACATGGTCTTCAATCAGCATCAGGTCTCCGACCGCGAACTTCGCTGAGATCCCGCCGGCTGCGTTGGTCACGATCAGTCTTCGAATTCCAAGTCCCGACAGCAGGGCGACGCCGGAGAGTAAGCGTGGCGTCGAATGACCTTCATACGCATGGAGTCGACCAAGAAGAAATGCGACTCGCGTCTCACCCAGACGCCCGAGAATCAGTCGTCCTTTATGCCCTTTGACTCCGGGAGCCAGCATGTTCGGCAGCTGGTGGAATTCAACCACCTTGCAATCCACCAGAGGCAAACGCTCCACGGCATCGCCCAGTCCTGACCCCAGAATCACGCCAACGTCGACTGAAACCGTGTCGGGCAATCCGGTGAGTTTTCTCGCTTTTGCAGACGCATCCCGACTGAAGACTTCAGGATCAAAATGGTGAACACCAGGGTGCGACACTGAGGATTGCCCGAAGAAGAGAGCCTGAGGATCTGGGAGTTCGCTGAGTCTGCGGTACGTGCGGGAGGAAATACTGCCGGAGATCCAGAAGTGGAGGTGTTATCGGCATTGGTGAATATTCCGGGAAGTGCATTTTTGCGGAAGCCTGATTCGCAGAAATAGGACGTACCGCTGCAAAATCGCTGGTGGCAATGTCACACTGACTCGATACACTCCCGGCGTGTTCGAATGCTCCCCGTTGTTGCCGGATTTGCTGCAAAAAACCACACCGGCATCACGGCGTCAATGCTGAGATGACGAGGATCGTTCGACGCGAAGAAACGCTGTCTTAACAGTAAATGCCAATCAGTTACTCGGGAAAAATTCAGTCATGTCGCAGGAACTTTTTGCGATAATCGATCAGGCGGCCGCTTCCGGAAAGCTGACCGCAGATTCACCTTCGAACCTTAAGGCCTGGCTGACACGTGACGCACTGCTGGAATATCGCCCGAAGATCGAAGCCCTGATTCGGGCTCAGAAGTGGCAGGATTTGGACGCGATGTTCTGGACGGCGATTCCCTTTGGAACCGGCGGACGTCGAGGCCCGATGGGTGAAATGGGTCCGGCGACGATCAATGATCGAACGATTGCCGAGTCTGCTCATGGGATGGCCGTTTACCTTCGATCCACGGGCGTCCCTTCGGGCGGATCTGTTGTGATCGCACACGATACCCGGAATCACTCAGCGCGATTTGCTCGCATTGCCGCCAGCACGTTTGCGGCTCACGGGCTGAAGGTCTTTTTGTTCGATTCTCATCGTGCAACACCGGTACTTTCGTACGCGGTCAGGAAGCTCGGCTGCAATATCGGCGTGATGATTTCTGCCTCCCACAATCCACCGGCTGACAACGGATTCAAGGCGTATTGGAGCAATGGTGGTCAGGTGATTCCGCCGCACGACAAGGGGATCATTAAGGAAGTTGAACGAGCGGAAGTGATTCCCACGATGTCTTTCGCCCGAGGAGTCTCGCTCGGCGAAATCGAAATTGTTGGGGAAGAAATCGATCAGGCGTATGTTGCGGAAGTCGTTCGACTGTCGGAGTCCAGGTCGCGGTCGCTCCCGGCCATTTTTACTCCTTTGCACGGTGTTGGTGAGACGTCCGTTTATGCGGTCATCCAGGCCGCGGGGTTTTCCAACGTCAGCCTGTTCAAGCTCCATCGTGCGCCGGACGGACAGTTCCCGCACGTTCCGAATCATCTGCCGAATCCCGAGAATCTGGAAGTCTTCGATCCGGTCATTGAGTGGGTGCACCGAACCAACCATCCGGCTCAATTGATCATGGCATCTGATCCGGACGCAGACCGACTGGGTGTGATGGTACGTGATCGCGAAGGAAAGTTTCGGTCGCTCAGCGGAAATCAGGTAGGTGCATTGATCACCGACTTCCTGCTGCGACGTCGCAAGGAAACAGGTCGATTCTCACCGAAGGACTACGTTGTCGAAACACTTGTGACAACGCCGCTGACAAAAGCCATTGCACAGCATCACGGTGCACGATGCTTTTCGGAACTGCTCGTTGGCTTCAAGTACATCGCGCAGACAATGGAAGAGCAGGGAACCGATCACTTTGTCTTCGGCACGGAAGAGTCGATTGGGTTTCTGGCCGGAAGCTACTGTCGTGACAAAGACGCTTCTGTGTGTGCTTTGTACATTCTTGAACTTGCAGGGGAACTTCGCGAACAGGGCAAGACATTGCTCGATCAGCTTGAAACGCTGTATTCCACATGTGGATACCACTGCGAAGGTCAGAAGTCGATCTATTGCGAAGGACCAACCGGCAAAGCAAAGATCGATGGCCTGATGAAGACGCTGCGAGAGAATCCTCCGCATGCACTTGGAAGCGTGCAGCTGACAGAAGTCGTGGATTACGAAACCGGCAAACGCATGTCGCTTCCATCAGGCGACGCGTTGCCGCCCGTCCAGAAGCCGAAGGGTGACCTGCTGATCTTCCACAGCAATCCGACCGCTTCCGTACGAGTGCAGATTGCCGGCAGACCGTCGGGAACAGAGCCAAAGATCAAGTTCTATTTCTTCTGTCAGGCGGATGTAAAGAATGGCGATGTTGCGGCAGCTCGGGCCGCGGGAGATTCGGCCCTGAAGGACGTTCAGAAGGCGTTGAATGACTGGGCCCAGGCTCAGCTTCGATAGGGTCCATCGTCTGGCGGGTTGAATCAGGCATGTCAAATTCCATCAGCACCTCGATCAGGAAGTCTGCGGCGCTGCTTGCAGTACTTGCCATGCTGGTGCTGGTCTTCAGCCTGACGCAGGATCGCTTCTTCACGGCCGCGACACTCGTCAGCGTGCTGAATCAGATTCCTGCCATCACGTTTGCCGGGATCGGAATGACGTTTGTGCTGCTGACGGGCGGAATCGATTTGTCCGTCGGTTCTGTGCTGGCTCTGACATCCGCAGTGCTCGGGATCCTGATGGGTACGTGGCAATGGTCAGCCAGCACAGCGATGCCCGTTGCGTTGTTCGTCGGAATTGGCTGCGGAGCCATCAGCGGAGGCGTCACAGTTGCGGCCCGAATTCCATCCTTTATCGTCACGCTGGGAATGCTGCAGGTGGCCCGCGGAGTTGCTCTCATCGCAACTCAGTCGAGGCCCATTTTTATCGGGAAAGCGATCGAGAGTTTGTCGTCACCGCTCGTCGCCGGCGGAGTCTCAGCAGCGTTTCTCTGCGCGATGGCGAGTGTGGGAATCGGCCACTTCGTGCTGAACCACACAACCTTCGGGCGTTACTGCATTGCCCTGGGAGCCAATGAGCAGGCTCTCCGTCTGAGCGGCGTGGATGCTCGCTGGGTGCGGCTTTCCGTGTTCACCCTTTGCGGCCTCTGCGCCAGTATTGCAGGCATGATTGAAACCTCGCGGCTCAGCACGGGCAGTCCTGGCGAAGGACGGGGCTTCGAGTTACTGGCGATTGCATCGGCGGTGATCGGAGGGACCAGCCTTTCAGGTGGTCGAGGTTCCGTTGTCAGCACATTTTTCGGAGTTCTGATTATTGCCGTGTTGCAGCAGGGGCTTGTCCACATTGGGGCTGGCGAAGGAACAAAGTACATCATCACGGGAACAGTCACCGTTCTGGCCGTTTGTCTTGATTCCTGGCGATCACGGCAAAGCCGCTGACTATTTGCGGATCCGTTAGTGAAAGCCATTTCAGGATGTCGAGCGGGGAGTTACGATTCCGGCTCGCAGACACAGGTCTATGGCAATCCCAAGCTCGGGCCCCGAACCGAGTCTGCTCAGATATCGCGACTTGATTATTCGGAACCTCTTCAGAATTTCATCCCATGCCGGTCAGAACACGATTTGCTCCCAGTCCAACAGGTTACATGCACATTGGTGGCATGCGCACGGCCCTTTTCAACTGGCTGTGGGCTCGAAAGAACAAAGGGACATTCATTCTTCGCATTGACGATACCGACCAGCAGCGCAACATTGACGCAGCACTTGGTCCGATCCTTGATGCATTTCGCTGGCTGGGAATGGACTGGGATGAAGGCCCGGATGTTGGTGGTCCGAACGGTCCGTACTACCAGTCTCAGAGGAGACAACTCTACGACGCTGCGCTGGAGAAACTCCTGACGTCCGGACGAGCTTATCGGGACTTCGAGCCTCCGGCGGAAACTCAGGCTCAGCGAGAATTGGCGGAAAAGGAGAAACGAGTTTACGTCAGCAGCCGAGCGTCACTGGCGTTGTCTGCAGACGAAGTGACGGCCAAAGTGAATGCCGGTGAACCGTTCGTGATTCGTTTGAAGGTTCCCCGCGGCGAAAAGGTTGTGATCAACGACCACGTTCGCGGAACGGTGGAGTGGGACTGCAGTCTGATGCCAGACCCGGTCGTTGCTCGAAGTGACGGCTCACCACTCTACAACTTTGCGACCGTCGTTGACGACGCGGCACTGGACATCACACACGTCATTCGTGCGGAAGAGCATCTTTCGAACACGCCGATCCAGGTGCTTCTGCACCGCGCTTTGGGAAACAAGACACCGGAATGGGCTCACATCCCTTATGTGGCAGCACCGGGAAGCAAGGAGAAGATCTCCAAGCGGAAGATTGAGCAGTATCGCAAGAACCCGATGTTCCAGAAGCTGTTCGAACTGGGCGACTCCGTACTGACGCGGCTTGGGTTTGATGCGAAGGCCGACGCACTTTCCCCCGTCATGGTCGCGTATTACCAGCAGGTCGGATTTATCCCCGCCGGCATTCTGAACGCACTCGTACGACTTGGCTGGTCGTATGATGACCAGACCGAGATCCTGTCATTGAGTGAGATGATCCAGAAGTTCTCACTCGATCGCGTGATCAAGAGTGCAGCGGGACTTGATCCCGACAAGATGATCAGCTTCCAGGCACACTGGATGAGCCAGTTGACAGCAGCACAGAAACTGGACGGCGTTCTTCCGTTCCTGAAGCAGGCGGGACTTGTAGACGACGTGCCATCGCAGACGACTCGAGATTACGTAGCTCAGGTCATTGACCTGGCTGGAGATCGCCTGCGAATCTTTGGCGACATCTTCCAGCTGGATGAGTTCTTTGTTGCGGACGACAACATTGTTCGTGATGAGAAGAACTTCGCCAAACGTGTTGTCTCGTCAGACGCTGCCATTGCGAACCTTGAATCTCTTCAGGAGCGACTGACCACGCTTCCCGAGTTCACGGCCCAACCGATCCACGATCTGCTGCAGACCTTCCTGACAGAACGCAGTCTGAAGCCCGGTGATTTGTTCCCGGCACTTCGATTGTGTCTCACGGGAAAAGCTCAGGGAGCAGATCTGTTCAGGACGCTGGAATTGCTGGGGCGGGATCGAGTCCATTCGCGTTTGCGAAAGGCACTCAGCGACGCAAGAGCACTCAAAGCAAGCTGAGATAACTTCTGCAGGCGGAACATTCGAAGCATCAAACCTCTGTCGCGGCTTTCGTCTGCGGCAGTGGGAACTGCGAAACAGGATTGAAGATCTTATGGCAACAGTTTTGGTGACTGGCGGCGCGGGGTTCCTTGGAAGCCATTTGTGTGATCGATTGATCGCTCGGGGCGACGAGGTCATCTGTGTGGACAATTTCTTTACAGGTTCCAAGGAGAATGTTCGGCATCTGCTGGGCAATCCACGTTTCGAACTGATTCGACACGACATCGTGCATCCTCTTTATGTCGAAGCCGATCGGATCTTCAACCTTGCCTGTCCAGCGTCTCCTCAGGCGTACCAGTTCAACCCGATCAAGACCATTAAGACATCCACGGTTGGAATGGTGAACATTATGGGACTCGCCAAGCGCTGCGGTGCCCGAGTTCTGCATGCCTCGACGTCAGAAGTTTACGGCGACCCCGAAGTTCATCCACAGACAGAAGACTACTGGGGACATGTCAACCCCATTGGCCCTCGCAGTTGCTACGACGAAGGCAAACGTATTGCCGAGTCACTGATGGTGAACTACCACGAAGCTCATGGCACCGAGATCCGCATTATCCGAATTTTTAATACGTACGGTCCGCGGATGGCACCGGACGATGGCCGTGTGGTCTCCAACTTCATCATTCAGGCTCTGAAGGGTGAGGATCTGACAGTCTATGGTGACGGCCTGCAGACTCGATCATTCTGCTATGTCAGCGACCTGATCGAGGGAATGCTGCGGCTGATGGACCAGGATAGCCATACTGGTCCGGTGAATATCGGTAATCCCGTCGAAAACACGATGCTGGAACTGGCTGACGCTGTCATTCGAGCAACGGGCAGCAAGTCGAAGGTCGCACACATGCCGCTTCCCAAGGATGACCCGAAGAAGCGATGCCCGGATATCACTCGTGCGAAAGCATGGCTTGGCTGGGAGCCGCGTGTGCCACTTGCAGAGGGACTCGTGAAGACCGTTGAATGGTACAGGCAGAAGCTTGCAGAGCATTCCTGAGTCAGGAAGGTTCGGTCAGGGGCCGTCGCGTTGACGGTGCAGATTGTGATTGAGTCGCCTGGCTGTCGTCGTCTCGCAATTCCTGTGGCTCGTCAGCCGACGCGGATGGTGTCGCCTCTCGCTGCACATCCTGCGCAAGGTCGTCGTCGAGGATCATAATCTTCTGCCAGATCTTTCGGCTGATGCCGTTGGTCAGAGTTTCGATGTCGTTGACGGATTGAAGCACGACACTGTCCGAAGTGCTTTGCGCGTAAAGCGCAGCCAGCTTACCAACGAGCGAGAGGAGTTCGCTGCAGTAATCGAGGTAGCGAGTCAGCTGAAACGGCGTCAGTGTTCGCTGGGGTGACGAAGGGGTTCGCAGGCCAGGTCGAGCGACAATCTGGCTGGGGTCTTTGGTCAGCTGATGCATATCGATCACATGTGAGAGAGCTCGCAGTTCATGCAATGATCGCAGAATTCGAAGCCGTTTGATGCGAGATTCGAGCGTGATGAGAAAGAACAAGGCAGCACCAAGCAGCACAAGCCCATTCGTGCCGGCTTCCAGCTCTTCGAGGCTCATTCCGTCCGTGTGAAACTTGATTCGCCGGATGACATACCACCCGAGATAAACAGCGATCCCGATCACTGCGACAACGCCAGCCCGAATCCACGCGTGTCCGCGTGCAATCCACGCCACGCGCCCCCGTGTTTCTTCAGCAATCTGCAGCAGCTCTCGGCAAACACCGCAAAGACTGGCCCCCGGAAATCGTTCATCGATTCGATTTGCCAGAGTTCGAAGGGTTGCAATCGTCTTTTCCGGGTCGAGACTTCGGTACATAGTCAGTTCTGTTCTGCAATGTTCAAACGGCTGAGAACGGCGCATAGTCGCGGCTTGAATATTTCCCCAAAAAACGTACCCCCCAGGGGAAGAGCTCTGTCTGACATTCAAATTAGACGAATTTTGCAAAAACTGCGAATGCTGCCAACTGGCGCTAACCGATGAATTATCCGGGGAATAGGTCCGCCATTGGCGATTGGCGGATGTTCCAGACGGATTGGAGTTCTGGAACCACGGACCTTGTGCGACTTTCGCGCGGCAACGACGCTGGGCGAGTGTACAGGATCGCGGCTGCAGTCCAGCTGTAACCACGATTGGGGGGAAATACAATGAAGATTGGTCAGCCTTTAGTGCTGCTGCTTGGTGGCCTGCTTTCTGCCTCAAGTGTCGGTTGTTCTGCAGTGAGTGCTCTGGTTCGCGACGATCGGCCAGCAGCAGGAAGCTCGCAGGCCTCAGGCTCAGCAGAGCGACTTGTGTCGATCGGTCGAGTCTTTGAGAATCAGGGACGTTACGACCAGGCCGAAGTGATGTACCGACGGGCACTCAAGAAAAAGCCCAACGACCCCATCATTCGTCAGCAGATCGCAGCACTTGTGGACCGTCGCAACGGACGCGGTGCCGTTGATCCAATGCAGTCAGCGATTGCGGCTGCCGATTCACTGAATGGTCGTCGGTCCGCCACTTCGGCTCGCACACAGCAGAAGACAGACGCGGAACTCGCTGCCGAAGTGATCGCAGAAACCACAGCCTCAACGGCTGGAAAGTCGATCATTCAGACATCCGACACCGTCGCCGAGAAGGCAACCGCCACGGTCAGTCGTGCCGCAGAGTTAAAAGCACAGCCAGGCATTACCGGGGCTCAGGACGCTGCCGGGATAGCCGAAGACAGAATCCTGAAGCAGGCCAGCGAGTTTGAATCGTCCATCTCTGCGGCCCGAGCTGCTGTGGCAGACGTTTCTGCGGCGGTACAGAAGTCAGAGACAGCCGCCGACGCTACGGTCGATTCACTCGGCGAAGAACTCTCAGAGTTCGAGGCGACCGAGTTTGAAGCCGCAGTTGCCCAAAAAGCTCCAGAAAAACCGACTGCCGAGCCTGCTGCTCCATCCGTCGTGACTCGCGAACAAATCCTCGCGGTCATTGACGCTCCGGGTGAGAATCACGCACTTCTGTTGGCAGGGCTGACAAACGGAGACTCAGAAGAGACCCGATGTCTGGCAGCAACACTGCTTGGCGAATGCGATGCGGCGAATGCCGACGTACGCGATGCACTTGCAAAGGCGTGCTCAGAAGCATCCGAGGAGCGATTGATTCTTTCAGCGATCGATTCACAGATTCAGCGAGGTGAAGCGGATCAGTCATCTGCCAGCCGCCTCATCGAACTTCTGAAGTCGGAATCGCCGGATGTGCAGGCACAGGCTGCCTCAAGCCTTCGGTGCTTCACTGGCACGGCAGCCCACAAGGACTGTACTGCGGCACTCATCACGGAACTGTCAAACGAGAATGCAGACGTCCGTGCAATCGCGGCATTGACACTCGGCGACTTCCCCGTGCTCGATCTGGCTGCTCGCCAAGCGCTGGAGAAACTGGCTTCTACGGATCCGGATGCGGATGTGCGAGAAGCAGCTCAGGCTGCCATTGCTCGCGGAAGTCACGCCGCTGAAACGACACACGCGATGATTATCCGACCTCGTTAAGGGTTTGCTCGTTAAAGCCCGCTCGAAGTTCCATTGAAACACTTGTGATGCAGTACTCGTTTCGACCTGCATTGGCCGAGACACTGGAGAACGAAAATGATTCGAAGATCTGCAGGAGCCTGGCTGACGCTGCTGTTGCTGTCTGCAACGGGATGCAGTGCACTCCAGGACCAGGTGATTGACTGCGAAACCTCGATCCGCAACCACGTACTGGCTCAGAAAGCGTGGGGCGAATGGTCATGGTGCTACGACGAACTGGACTACCCGTACCATTTCGCGAAGGGATTTAAGGCGGGCTACCGAAACATTCTGGAAGGCGGAACTGGCTGTCAGCCATCTTTGCCTCCAAAGTGCTACTGGAAGCCGTACTATCAGTCCCCGGAAGGACGAGCTCAGATTGCCGCCTGGTTCGATGGGTACTCACACGGTGCCCTTGCAGCTGAGCAGGACGGTATGGGCTCAATCGGTCACCTTCCGATTTCGCCGACAGCTCGTGCCAACATCATTGCCAAGAAGGCACCTGTGAACCCGGCCTGCTTCAACGGCATGTACCATGGCGAAATCCCTGAGGCCACACCTGAGGAAATCGCTGAGGAAATGGAAATGGAACTGCCGGGGCAGGTGGAAGCAGCTCCTGAAGCAGTGCCGCCGATGCCAGAAGGCGAAGTCAAAAAGCCCGCGGTTCCTTACGAGAAGTAGAGTCTCGTTCATTTCGAATTCAAAATTGCTCCTGTCGCCGTTGCTGACAGAGTTGTGATACACGGAGGTCAACAATGTCCGCTCTCAGGTCTGAAATGGTCACACTTGATCATTCGACGATGACTCGAACACTCGTCTGCACCATGGTCATTGGCAGCTTTGTCTTGACGGGTTGCTCTTATAACCTCAATGCGGTTCCGGTTGCTCGAGTTCCCGCAGAAGTTCTGCAGGTGGAACGCAAAGACAGCTTCAAGGATATCTCCCTGCTGCGTTTGCGACAGGATCCGCCCGAAACTTATCTTCTTGGCCCCGGCGACCTGCTTGGCGTCTACGTGAAGGGCATTCTTGGTGATGCTCAGGAACTGCCACCAGTGCACTTCCCGGAAGAGGGTAATCGACCACCGGCGATCGGCTACCCGGTGCCGGTCCGTGAAGACGGAACGCTGTCGCTTCCGATCATTAAGCCAATCAAGGTTGAAGGCATGTCGGTCGTGGAAGCCACGAACGCGATTCGTTCTGCCTATCTCTATCCCGACGTGCTGATCAAGGAAGGGGAAGAGAGCATCATTGTGACTTTGATGGAGAAGCGAAAAGTCCGAGTCCTTGTGATTCGCGAAGAAGCAGGCGGGACTCAGGGAGTTTCAAAACGAGGCACCGGACAGGTCGTTGACCTGCCAGCCTATGAAAACGACGTGCTTCACGCATTGAGCGAAACCGGTGGTATGCCAGGCACAGATGCGAAGAACGAGATCATGATCTACCGCGGTCTCTACCAATCTGGTGTTGATGCGGATGCCATTCTGAACGGACTGGCTCAGGATTGTCAGGAGTGTCAGGACAAGTGCTTCTGCAGCGAAGCTCCTCTGCCAGATCCTCCGAACGTCAAGCGAATCCCGCTGCGATACAACCCATCGGCTCCTCCGGTCTTCACTCAGGAAGACATAATTCTGGGCGAAGGCGACATCATCATCATCCGAAGCCGCGATCGTGAAACGTTCTTCACGGCTGGTATGCTTGGCGGCGGAGAACACGCACTGCCGCGAGACAAAGACCTCGACATTATCGGTGCGATTGCCCTGGCAGGTGGCTCGATCGGCAACATCGGAACGGGTGTCGGTGGTATCAATGGGCAGGGCGGTGGCAATGGGGGTGGTGGTGGCCGAGTTGGTGGCGGCGGCGGTGGCTACTGTCGTCCATCAGAAGCAATCGTCATCCGCGAACTTCCTTGCGGCGACCAGATTGCCATCAAGATCGACCTCAACAAGGCTCTGGAGAGCAAGGGCGAACGAATCCTGATCCAGCCAAATGACGTTGTGATGCTCCGATACACTCTGACCGAAGAAATCGGCAATGTCGCACTGAGTCTGATGCAGTTCAACTTCCTGTGGGGCCTTGGTGGTAATGGATTGAACTAGTCGCTCATCACACGCTAAAAAAACTGAAACCCCTGAAGGAACCTGTTTCCTTCAGGGGTTTTGCTGTTTGTGGTCAGTTGTCCAAAACTATCTGGCCACCGCCTGTTCGTAGAACTCAACAAGATCCTGCCGCAATTGATCCAGTGATGGCTCATGAATATACATCATGTGGCCACCCTCGTAGTAACGCGTTGTCACCTGACTCATCTGATCCTTCGACAGGCCAAGATGGTCAACCGTGTAATCCATAGCCGAATGAGGAGTGGCGAGATCGTAATAGCCGCAGGCCGCGAACAATCGGAGAGAACGGTTCGCAGTCATCGCCTTTCGCAGGGACTCCGAGGCATCAACATAGCGGTTCTCGAAACTTCGATAGCTCCAGGGCTGAACATTGCCCGTCAGAATTTCGTAGACTCGCTGTTCCTCGTACTTCAAATCACGTCGAACGTAGTCGTTGAACGTAGCAGTGAACGGCCCGAAAATTGCCGCACCGCTGGCATCGAACTCGTAGTTTTCCCCCGCATTGTCACGATCCTGACTGGAATACCGACTGTCAAAGCGCCCGATCGTGAGCCCTCGGCCACGCAACAGCTCTTTTCCGAAGCGACTCATCGAGACTTTCAGGTTGGCGTTCCGGATGTATTCGGCCGACAGTCCAGTCAGTCGACTCATGGTTTCAGACGTGGCCTGAAATTCCTCATCGGAAATGGACGTTCCCTTGAGCAATGCCTGAGCATACGGCCCGCGAGCAAACTCCTCCGACTCTTTCACAAGCTCCGGCAGAGGCCGCTGCTGCTGATCAGCAGGTAACGCTTTGTGATACCATGCCGTCGCGGTATACGTTGGGAGGAAACAGATGAACGGCAGATCGTTTGAGTTGGAAAAACGCAGCGTCTGAAAGTTAATGGCCCCAGAGACAACGATGATGCCATTCAACTCCATGTTGTAGCGATCCTGCAGATGACCGGCGAGTCCGGCTGCTCTTACCCCACCGTAGCTTTCACCACACAGAAACTTGGGCGATGGCCATCGGAGAAATCGTGTCGTGTAGTCGTGAATAAACTGGCCAACACTCTGGACGTCTTCCTCATAACCATGAAACTCGCTCTTGCTGACATCATTGACAGGCCGACTGTACCCAGTGCTGACTGGATCGATGAATATGAGGTCCGTCTTGTCCAGCATTGAGTAACTGTTGGAATCAAGTTGGTACGGTGGCTTCAGAAATGAGGCGTCGTCCGGGAACTGAATTCGCTTCGGCCCCAGCATTCCAAGATGCAACCACACTGAGGATGATCCTGGTCCCCCATTGAAACAAAAGGTGACGGGACGAGTCGCTGCATCCGCTTCGTTCTTTGTATAGGCGATAAAGAAGACTTCAGCACGGGACTTAAGATCGTCCGACTTCATCAACAGCTTGCCAGCTGTCGCTTTGTACTTGATCACTTCACCCGCGATTTCAACTTCGTGCTGAGTCTCAACAAGCACCTCTTTCGGCTCGGCTTTTGCATCTTTCGGTGTTTCACTTGCCTGAGCCAAAACAGCTCCGGAAAGCATGCAGAGAGACGCCAGTGTGAGCAAAAGTCGCAGGTACATAATGGTCCTCAGTGAAACAGCACGGTGCCTACGGAGACTTCAAATCATTGGATGGAGCAGGCAGAACACTCCTCAACAAGCCCAGCCTGGGCCACAGCGGACCACTGTACCCAGAGGGTGGTGCACTGGGGAAGCATTTTCCAGAGCAGGAAAAGGCAATGAATCGGCAAACTTCACGTGACTCCAAGGCCGGAAGCTGAAGTGGCATCCGTGTCACTCTGTTTGTGCTTCAGAGCGTCGCACGAATTCTACTGCGGGGTCTGAAATGGCCGGCAGATGCAGTTGAGCGGTCACTGAACCAGAACCGTTTTTCACACGGTCTGTTTCAGTTCTTTCTCCAGCGAAGCAAGAGCCGCTTCAATTTGCTTCTCACTCTGAAGCACGGCAGACAGCAGTTCGCAGGCTTCGTCATCACCCTTAACGGAATCACAGGACGCAGCAATGATTCCATTGATCCTGGCTTGGCTCCGCTCCAGGCGACCAATCAGCACATCAAGACCCAGGAACTGCTGGTCGGTGTATTCGGTCGGAAAGGTGCCGAAATCAACGAAGTACTCACGATCGTTGAGCAGATCAACGATTCGAGCAACATCACCACGCTGACATGCAGCGAGGTTCTCAATCTCTGACGCAAGACCCGGAGCGTCAAATCGAACCCATGGCGACGATTCAGAAACATACTGCAGGAAGCTGCGCGAAAGCTGAATCAGAACGCGGTTCAGAACTGCTTCGTTAGACTGGCCGGACATGTCTGATCTCGTCACAAAACTTCCCGAACAACTGCCCATTGGGCGAAAATAAACACAACGCAGACAAGACTACGGAAACAGCGCCAGAGAATGTGCTGCTGCGTTTGCCGTTCCGCTCATTACTGCTGGAAGAACTCCAAGCAACACGACAAAGATCGCGAGCGTGACGATGAAGGCCGACTCCCATGATGCAAAGCGAAGTGGGACCTGCCTCGCATCGTCCGGCCGTGCTTCAAGGAACATCGTCTTCAAAACCCGAAGGTAGTAGAAGAGGCTGAAGACCGTATTCAATGCTCCGAATGCAACGACGACGTACATGAACCAGTGAACCGATCCTGCTCTGAATGTCGCGGCAAAAATGAAGTACTTGCCAATAAAACCGCCAAACGGTGGCATTCCTACCAAACTGAAGAAACAAATCAGCATCGTGATGCACAGCGTTGGAGATTGGCTGATCAATCCACGAACACTCGAAATGTCTTCTGAAAATGTGTAATTGCGAACAAGTGCAATCACTGCAAACGCCCCAAGGTTCATGAACAGATATACCGCAAGGTAGTAGAGCAGCCCTTCGACAGCACGATCAATATCGATCTGCAATGCCGCTGCCTGATCGCTGTTCAACATAACAACCAACGCAGCGGCGGCCATCACCATGTATCCTGCATGAGCGATTGTCGAATAAGCCAGCATGCGTTTCAGATTGTTTTGCGCATAGGCGGCAAGGTTTCCGAACGTCGTAGTAAGGCATGCTACAAACCCGAGACCGACACCAAACGCAGTCACCAGCGATGCTGTTCCAGCACCACCGGAAATTGCAACGCACAACCGCACCAGCAGGGCAAATGCCCCAGCCTTGGACGCTACCGAAAGAAATCCAGCCACCTCTGCAGACGCACCTTCAAAGGCATCCGGACACCAGAAATGGAAAGGAACGAGAGACAACTTGAATCCCAGACCGACCATGATCAGCAGAATACCCAACCCAGCCGTGCGAAGCTCTGGATCGCTGAATCCGCCGTTCCCCCCTGCGGCCGCCTCTGCAAGTCGCTGCGAAAGGAGCGACATATCTCCAGTTCCAAGCACACCAGCCAACAAGCTGATTCCGTACAACATGACCCCGGCAGCACCAGCGCCGTAAACGACATACTTTAGTGCAGCCTCACTACTTGGCTTTCGCCCTTTGAGGAACCCAACCATGGCATAGCTTGGAACACTGGCCATCTCAACGGCAATAAACAGCATCAACAGGCTGTTCGCACTGGCCATCAGCATCATTCCGATGGTTGCGCCAAAGAGCAGCGAGTAAAAATCCGGGCCATCTTCTTCGTCCGGAATTCCGGTCAGACTGGTCAGCGCTACAGTCAGCAGAAGGAACAGGCTCAAAAAGCCTCGGAAGTAAACCGTGAACGTATCGTGAATCAAAAGACCAGTGAAAAACGGTCGGGGGCCTGATTCGGGGTTCGTCATCAGATCACGGTACTGCAGGTACGAAATACCGAGAGCGATCACCGCGCCCAGCACCGCTACCACGCATGCCGGCAAAATCCGATCCGCGCTGAACAATCGCACCAACAGCATCAGTACGATCGTCGCACAGAGACACAATTCCACGCCAAACACGGGCAGTGAATTGGCCGTTGTGTCCTGAATCAGGTTCTGAATCAGCTCAGAAAAGACCATTGCTGCAACTACCGACTGAAACTATGCGGAAAAACCAACAACAACCGAGAGGACTACTATCGCTGAGCCTGAAGCTGATTCACCTGAGAAACCGACTGCTTGTAGCCAGCCTCGGCAGCCTGAGCCATCGACTTCACTGAAGGCTCCATCACATTAAACAACAGGGCCGGGGCGATCCCCAGTACGATAGCGATTGCAAGGAGAATGAACCCAACGGCATTCTCGCGCGAATTGCTTGGCGTCAGAGCTTCCGGATGCGGCCCCCGGTATTCAGCCCCGAGATAAACTCGCTGCATGGCCCAAAGAATATATCCAGCCGTCAGAATCACACCGGATGCGGCCAGAATGGCCAACATCGGGCTGAAGCTCCAGCAGCTGATCACGACAAAGACTTCACCAATGAATCCACAGAGCCCGGGAAGACCAAGACCTGCAAAGAACAAACCAGCCGCTAAACCACTGTAAAGTGGCATCTTGCCCATCAGACCCCCGAACTTGTTCAGGTCGCGATGATGGACTCGGTCGTAAACAACACCGACCATAAAGAACATGCCAGTGGAAGAAATGCCGTGGGCAATCATCTGGAACATGGCCCCATTGAGCCCCATCTGCCAATAGCTGGAATTGACGGTGTCGCCAGCTTCATTGATCTTCCAGATGGCCAAGCCGAGCAATACGTAACCCATGTGGCTGACTGAGCTGTATGCCACCAGACGCTTGAAGTCAGTCTGAGCCAAAGCGGCAAACGCGCCATAGATGATGCTGATCACACCGATTGCCACCATGGTGTAGGCGAAGTACTGAGCACCATAAGGGCACAATGGAAATGCAATTCGAATAATCCCGTAGCCGCCCATCTTCAGCAGAACACCGGCAAGGATCATACTGATCGGGGTCGGAGCTTCTACGTGTGCATCCGGCAGCCATGTGTGAACAGGAAACGCAGGCAACTTGATTGCAAAGCCAATGAACAGAAGAATGAATGCCGTCACCTGCATGTTTGGAGACAGCAAACCACCCTTTGATGCCATATCTGCAAGAGCAACCAGATTAAAGCTCTCCGGCTTCGCTCCACTGTAGTAGTAGAACATCAGCATTGCCACCAGCATCAACACAGAGCCCGCGAGCGTGTAAAGGAAGAACTTGATCGCTGCATACTCTTTTCGAGGACCGCCCCACACACCGATCAGGAAGTACATCGGAAGCAGCATGACTTCCCAGAACACATAGAACAGGAAGAAGTCGAGCGACAGAAAGACGCCCATCATCCCGGTTTCAAGCATCAGGAACAGGATCAGGTAACCCCGAACGTGCTTCGTGATGCTCCAGCTGGCAACCATGGCAAGTGCACTGACCAGTCCAGTCAGAACCACCAGCGGCAGACTGATGCCATCGACGCCCAGTCGATAATACACATTCCACGTCGGAATCCAGTCCTTCACGTCGGCAAGCAGCATTCCCTGCGATGGGTCGTACTGAAACCACAGCACAACGGAAAAGCCGAAGGTCAGCAGCGTGACCGCCAGCGACCAAAACCGCATTGCCTCCGCATTCCGCTCATCAAACATCAGCAGAAAGAATGCGCCGATAAGCGGCAGGAAAATCAGAATCGACAGCAGAAAAAACGGATTCATGGTCGCTTCACAGCCTGAAGTACATTGCCCAAAAGGCAAACGGAAATCTTCTCGCAGTTCTCTTTACAGCCCCCGCGGCTAGCCAGCAAATGATGTGATCAGGATCGCGAACAGAGCCACAACCCCAACAACGATAAACATCACGTACTGACGCAACCGTCCAGTTTGAACGGTTCGCAGAGAATTCCCAACTGACCACGTGGAGTTACCGACAAGATTGACCAGACCGTCAACAACGGTCTCATCAAACTTACGATCCCACCGTGACACCAGGACAGTCACCTTTGCGGCACCATGCAGGATGCCATCAAATACAGTCTTATCAAACCAGGCACAGAATTTCCCGACGATGTGCATCGGACGCATGAAAACGGCGTCGTAAAGATCATCGAAGTGCCACTTGTTCGCAAGGAAACCGTGAACCCCGGACAATTGCCGCCGAATCTCAGCCACATTGACCTTCTCTGTCCCATACAGAAGCCATGCGATCGCCGTTCCAGTGACCGCAGCGATCAAGGCCAGTAGTCCGGCCTGCCCATGGACAGCGTCAATTGCTTCGTGCCCAGGCATCGTCAATCCACTCGTTGCTGCGATTCCGTGAGCCACGTGTCCTGGCTGATCACCGGTAATCAACAAATACAGTGGTCCACGTTCTCCGCCGATGGCACAAAATGCAGCCAATACCGACAAAACCAGCAAAGGAGCCGTCATGATCAGCGGTGACTCATGGCAATGATCATACACATGCAAATCACGAGGCTTGCCGGCAAACGTGTAGAACCACAAACGAAACATGTAGAACGCTGTGATTCCGGCCGTAATCAGTGGAACAACGAACAGCAGGAAATGCGCTGGGTTGGCTTTCACGAACGCCAATGCCGTGGCAACAACTGCGTCCTTTGAGAAGAAACCGGAGAACGCAAACACTGTCGAAAGGCTGATCAACCCCGGAATGGCAAGGCCACTGATCGCGATCACACCAACCAGCATGGTGAAGGCAGTAATGGGCATCTTTCTCCAGAGCCCGCCCATCTTTGGCATCTCCTGTTCATGATGACAGCCATAGATCACGCTGCCCGAACACAGGAACATCAGAGACTTGAAGAACGCATGCGTCACCAGATGGAACAATCCCGCGCCCCATCCAAAGACACCAAGGCCAAGCATCATATAGCCCAGCTGACTAATAGTGGAATACGCCAGGACTTTCTTGATGTCAGTCGCGACAACTGCAATCGTGGCTGCGACAAACAGCGTGATACAGCCGATGTACGCAATGGTCAGCAACACTTCCTGAACGAACATCGGATAGAAGCGACCGACAAGGTACACGCCAGCCGCGACCATCGTCGCGGAATGCACAAGCGCACTTACCGGGGTCGGGCCTTCCATCGCATCAGGGAGCCAGGTCTGCAACGGAAACTGAGCACTCTTGCCAATACATCCCGCAAAAACACCCAAACCAGCGACCACGAGCAGGAAATATGGGATCGTCTTGCGGGCATTTGCAGGATTCAAAGAAGCCTCAGACGCACCGATTGTCACTTCACCTGTCGCTGCATCTTTCAGAACATTGCCAGCGTCGTCTCGACCCAGCATCTGAAACAAGCCTGCCTGCGTGACCTGCCCCTCGGCATTTACCGTCTCGCCAAACTTAAACGTACCGAAGTACGTCCAAATCACCATCAAGCCGATCAGAAAACCAAAGTCGCCGACACGATTCATGATGAACGCTTTGTTGGCAGCGTTGCTGGCTGACTTTCGTTCCGTGTAGAAACCAATCAAAAGGAAGGAGCAAATCCCGACAAGTTCCCAGAACACAAACACCTGAAAGATGTTTCCTGCCAGCACAAGTCCCAGCATTGAAAAGCAAAAGAGGGACAGAAAGGCGAAAAATCGGTAGAACCGTCCTGGACGATGCAGGTGATGGCCATTCCGAAGATGAGCATGATGGTCAACATATTCGTCCGTCAGCTCCTCCGACATATAGCCCATCGCAAACAGATGGATACAGGTCGCGATGAATGTCACCATCGTGAACATCACGAGCGTCAAGCTGTCAATGTAATAATCGATAGTCAACTCAAGACCACCGAATGTCGCGAGACGGTAAATCGTCCCCGAGAATACAGTCTGGTGAGATCCCGATGATTCCGGAGCGGATTCTTCCACCGATGTCAGCTGATACTCGCCCGGTGCCGAAACAGCTCCATGCTTTTCTTCATGCGGCTCGGTTGCCTTACCTTCGTGCCCCTTGTGATCGGCATCTTCAGCTTTATGCCCCGAGTGATCTGAATGCTCAGCATGCTCCGGCTTGTGCAGGACTGTCCAGGAATTATGCCTTCCCCATATCATCAACGCCGAGGCACTGCAGACAAAGCCACTGGCAATGCAACCAACCGCAATCCATGCGGCAAGGCGACTCTTGCGAGTTCCCCAGAAGCCCCCAAAAATCTCAATGGCGAAACCGCAGAGTGGCAACAGCCATGCGATCATCAGCAAGTTTCGAAGTGTTTCGCCAACCATGGTTCATCCAGGAAAATAAATCGTCCAGGAATATCAACACAAACAATCCGCCACGAACGCAACGACTATCCCTTGAGCTTGTTAGCTCGATCAACGTCGATCGTCAGGTGGTTGTTGTAGAAGTTCAACGCAATCGCCAGCGCAACCGCAGCTTCCGCCGCGGCCAGCACAATGACAAACAGAGAAAAAATCTGACCATCGAGGCCCAAATCTGTAAACTTCGAAAAGGCAACGAAGTTCACGTTCGCACCGTTCAGAACCAACTCAACCCCCATCAGCACCCCGATGCCGTTTCTTTTTGTGGCCATACAAACAATGCCACAAATAAACAGCACCGCGCCGACGAGCAGATATGCATTCAGACTGGCTGACATGTCCAACGTTCCGAATTGAATCAGGACTGAACTGAAGGAGACACTGCTCGACGCTTTGCTCTGGCCAGATAGGCGGCACCGATCAAAACAACCAACAGATGAATCGATACAATTTCAAAAGGAAGCAGATATCCAGGAGTCAACTTGTCTCCGTCATTCAAGTCCTGATCCGGGCGCGTACCCAACAGACTGAGACCCAACGGACGAAGAGTATTTCCAGCAACTGCTGGTGCACCATTGACGGGAGTTTCAGGCGTCCGCCACTCAACTCCATTCACACAGGCAAAAATCACAAAACCAAACAAGAGAGCCACAAGAGCCCCCAGAACTGTTTCCCCTGGAGATGTGGCAATTTTCAGATAAGGACCACTGGCAGTGAGCATCACACCAAACACCAGAAGCACAAGCGTGCCCCCAACGTAAATCAGCAGCTGAGATGCCCCCACAAAGTCTGCGTCAGCCAAAAAGAACAAAGCGGACGCACTACCAAGCGACAGAACAAGCCAAAACGCCATTCGCACGACAGTCTGTGAAACAACCACAGCAACAGCGCTGACACAGGTCAGAACCGCAAAAATTGTAAACAACAGATTCTCGCCGCTCATCGTACGACCACCTCTCGACCTGCTTCATTGACCGGCTTCACAGCTGGCACCGAAGATCCTGGCGAATTTTCCTTCAGCTCGGCAGCAGCTCGAACACCCAACGCTTCCGGGGTCCAGGTGGAACGCTGAGCAACAGTGGCCATCAGCAATGGCCATAGGGTAGCACCAAGGAAAAGAAAACAGCTAATCGGAACAAGGTACTTCAGACAGGTTGTCATCACCTGGTCAATTCGAAGTCGCGGCAATGTCCAGCGGAGCCAGACCTGAACGAAGACACCAAGGCTAGCCTTGGTCACAAACACGAACGCACCAATCACATTGGCCAGGTACCCGACAATCGCCGAGCCTTCCCCATTCGCTGATGCATTTCGTGCGGCATACAGAGCATTATCAACAAACGGGATTCCGGAATTCCACCCACCCAGAAACAGGATTGAAGCGATGCCGCAAACCGCAAACATGCTGGCGTATTCACCCATGAAGAAAAACGACCAACGCATGCCGCTGTATTCAGTATGAAAACCGCCAACCAGCTCACTCTCCGCCTCGGCAAGGTCAAAGGGAGCTCGCTTACAACTGGCAGTAGCAACCACAAAGTAGACAAAGAAAGCAATGAAGGCGAATGGGTCATGGAACAGGAACCAGTTATGAACCCCACCACGCTGCATGCCACCGATTTCGCCAAGATTCAAAGAACCAGCAGCGATGACTGGAACGAGAGCACAGATCGCCAACGGGATTTCATAGCTCACCATCTGAGCAGCTTCACGCATCCCGCCAAACAACGACCACTTCGATCCGCTGGAATACCCGGCCATGATAATGCCGAATACTTCAAGCGAAAGAATGGCAAGAATAATGAACAAACCGCAATCTGCCGCAACGGCCACCCAGCCAGAACTGAACGGCAGAACCATGAAGGCCGCAAACGATGCAACGCAAACAAAATACGGAGCTGACCGAAACAGCAGAGAATCCGCCGCCGGAGGGCAAAGGTCTTCCTTCTGAACCAGCTTAATCCCATCGGCCAGAGATTGAAGCCAGCCGAACAAACCACCAACGCGAGTTGGGCCAAGGCGGTCCTGAATTCGGCCGGAGACCTTTCGCTCAAGCCAAATGAACGCAAATGGCGAAAGTGCAAAGGCATGAACCAGAAGCACGGCATGAAGAACTGCCGCAATCACATATTGGACGCCGCGTTCCGCCATCCAGCCCGGAATCAGCCCGCCAAAGAAGTCAGCTAGCGTTTGCGAAGCGAACATCATTGAAAACGCACCTGCAAAATCGCTGAATTTAGTCCATGTCAGTCAATGGCAGGCACGAACAGTGCACCCTTCCTGACGGCAACTGTGGTCAAAGCACTCCGGAGACAGCAAGATCAATCGGATCGGGCTACCGAAGTACGGACTCCCGAGGAGTCTTCAGGATCATGACAAAACAAAATTGCGTCTGCAACCAACCAGCAAGTCGTTTCCACCGAAGGGAATGGGGACAAAGAATTGCTCCCGAACATCTTCTCTTTTCACCACAACTTCGGTGAAGATACGTCGTCGCGGTGTGGAAAATTCGTTCAACCGCTACCTCAAACAGACTGCCTTTTCCTGCCACAAGGAACAACACCCCAAACGCCCGTGTGACAGCAAAACGCCGGAAGCGAAGGCATTCGCCATCCTTGCCAACAGTCTCCGAACGCGGCTCGGCTCAGAAGGCCAGAGCATCAATGTACTGTCAGCCAGGAACCCCTGTCGTGGCACAAGAGCTTGCTGCAATCACCGAACCACCGATGATCGGCAGCAGGCTCAGGCTTCCGTTGGCTACCGTATTCAGTTCTACCAAAATTCCGGGATTTGCTTCCAGGTTTGTCGGTGGCAACTCGCGAGCCAGAATCGTCTCGGTAAAGAACCTCAAAAGGTCTCGAACACCGACATCGTCGATCGCTTCAACAATCGATTCGGCCTTCTCTCGAGTCCGCTCGACCAGTATCTCCGCCTTTTCAAAGACGTCACATGCCTGGAAGATCGCTCGAACCTTTTCCAGCCGGGCGTGACGGTTGGTTCCATCCGCAGCATTCGTGAGCAGCTCTTTCAATTCACGCTTTTGCTCTTCACTTCCGTCCTTCATGGCCAGAGCAAGAAGAATCGTTGGCCGAAGTGCCATCCCATCCTGACCGGCGACCAGTTTGTTATCGGTGTCACCCTGCCAGTCTTTCAGGTCATTCAGAATCTGAAACGCTACACCCGTGTGTCGGCAGAACTGAGCAATCACGTCGGTGCTGGCAAGAGGATGGCCAGCCATGCGCAGTCCAGCGTACAAAGCCGCTTCGAATGCGGGCGAAGTCTTCAGCGAGTAAATCTGGAGAGCATCCAGCGGTGTCAGATTCCAATCCGGCTTGTCCTGGAATGCCATCTCCGCACCCTGACCATCGCATAACCGGATGTGAGCCATGGACATACTGTTCAGCACATCCAGAGCCGCACAGGAATCCAGATCGCGAGCCGCGTGAATCAGCCGATACCCGATTCCAATCAGATAGTCACCAATGTTGATTGCCTGACCAGAACCATACCGTCGATGCAGCGTTTCTCGGCCGTAGCGATACTGGTCGTTGTCCTGAATGTCGTCATGGACAAGCGACGCCTTGTGAAATGCCTCAATCGCCATGGCAACCCGAGCAACCCCATCAGGAATTGCGGGGGTCTGGTCGCCAGTTGTCAGCACGTTCTGTCCCGATGCGGCGTACCATGCCGCGAGCGTCATAAACGGCCGAAATCGCTTTCCGCCGTTCTTCAACCAGTCGTACGCAACCTCTTCGGTGCAGGCCACCGGAGTCCCTCGCTTCGCTTCATCGCGAGTTCGAATGCGCGGCAGCAGACGGTCAAAATCGTCCTCAAACACGCGAGCAGAAGCTCGCATCAACGGCACATAACTGGTTGTTGGTTTTTCCGGAAGCGGCTCGTACTTGTCCAGCACTTCCCAAACCCATGCTTCGTCGAGTTTTGTATTCAGACAGTCGCCCGAATGCAGCGGAACGGCGTACGAAGGCACTCCGGCAATCAGCACTTTGTCGATGGCCTTTTCCAGCACGTTCAAACACGCAACACCCAGAATCCCGTCGATGTACCCCGACACAATGATCTTCAAAACAACCGGCGACCCTTCGGCCACAAGAACCTTGTAGCCCAGCTGCTCAGCCCGGACTTTGTAGTCGGCAATCGAACACGCACCGCAGCGTTCACAGTCGAGCCCGAACTGTGTGTATTCCGCAGGGCAACCTTCAGCGTGCTTGAGGCAGTGAGGCAGCAGGAGCATGCGGCGATTGAAGGGGATCGCAAGAAACTGCTGCTTCCAGAAGTAATTCCCAATCATCACCATGGAAAAGCCAAGGTACTTCTCCGGCAGTCCCATCTCATCCAGCAATGCGCGTCCGTGCTTTTCCAGTTCATCCCGCGTAAACGCGCGGCTGCGATCGAGCTCTTTCGCAAACTGCTCGGCGGCAAACTTGACCTTTTCACGAAGCTCCAAAGTCTCCGGAACAATTTTCAGATGAGTCGTGCTGCGACGCTTGCCCTTCTTCTTCACAGGTGCGGGATCGTCGTCATCGATCATCGTTTCCTGCGGAAACTCCGGACGGATCGGTTCCTCATCTGTCAATTCACTCTGAGCTTGCACGATGGACACTGGCTATTCTCCGATCGAATCGATCGTTGCTGTCTGAGTCACAAGATTGCCGAAGCAGAGCCTCTTGAAAAACAGGGCCTCGCCTGTTCTGCAATCCCATGAGCCGAAAGTTGTCTGGTGGGTCCTCGAAGTTCAGCGACGAAGTCCCACAACATCATTGCCGGACACGTCGCCTTGCGAGCATGCTACGGCCGGATTTCTGGTGATCTGTGCCAGAATCCTGCTCGAATCATGCAGAGCCGCCCAATCCTGTGCGGTTTCGCACAGACATCCAGCGGTTTAACCCCGTGGCGGCGAATATGATCGGGTAAAGCTCTTCAAAATACCAGAGTCGCGCAAAGTAGAATCCAATTGGCGTCGGATTTTTGACTGTTCCTTCATACACCTGATTCGCAAGCCACGAGGCCGATCGCTCGCACGCCGCCATGGCTTCCGAAAAGAGGACAAGACTGTCAAGAGCCAGGCCCGTTTCCTCGACGGAGCTGGTGAGGCCCTTCCGGGCTGACCAACCGCCGTCGCTGTTTTGGTTCCGAAGCAGCCAGTTGACGCCCTTCACCGTCATCGGATGACGCTCCTGCCCCATCGCACTGAGCGCTCGGACGACGCGGCTTGTCCCATAAAGCGGATTTTCATCTTCCTCATTGAACTGATGCCCAAACCACAGTGGAAGCCATGATCCGTCAGGCCGCTGTGACTTTTGAAGATACGCAAGTCCCCATGATGTCGACTGCTTGATCCGGCCGGCAAGGCCAGCGATCGCATTCGCCTGTCCGGAAGACTCCAGCTTCTCCTTCAACAGAGTAAAGGCACGCAGCGCATGAGCCGTCAGGTCGTTGGAACTTCGATCAAACGGCAGCGTTCCCCAGCCGCGGCAAAACGTGGGCCATCCGCCGTCACGATTCTGAAGATCCAGCAGCCAGGTCACTGCTGCAGCCAGTGATGAGAGTTCATCATCGGAGAATCGTTCGCCGTCCTGGCGAAGATTCAGCAGGGCGAGGATGGCCCCGGGAGTATCGTCGGCGTCTGGAACTCCTCCCGGAAGATCCGTCCACGACCAGCCGCCAGGTGCCGCATGGGTGTAAGGATGAACCAGGCGATACTGCTGACGCAGCAGCCACGTTCGAATCGTTGACTTGTTTTCCGTTTCAGGCTGCGGCTCAACAGCACCGTTCGAAGAGGCCAGTGCATTCACGCTGAGCGTCGTGACCCAGGTGGTGAGATTCGTATCAATCGGCCAGCTGCCGTCATCCCGAACAGAAGCTTCCAGAAAGGCTAGACATCGTTGCGTCACCTGATGGCCGATCAGGCCGCATCCAATCAGACTCATACAGACAAAACTGGTCAGCGGTGTCGCTTCCAGGAAGCCACCGTTTGGCGGCTGAATCGACTCAAGGACTCGCAGCGACGGAGCGATCGCCCGCTTGCGAATCCACCGCCAGATAGGATTCCAGTGTGACTGATGATGAAAAATCACCTGGCCGATGGCAATCAGCGCTGGCAGCGCGTAGCTGACAACGGGCATTCGCACAGTGGCGTACAGTTGATGTGGAATGCAGGCGAGTTCAAACGGAAGCGGGATCACTTTCTTCCAGTCCACAATCCCCGCCAGTGCACAGTGAGTCAAAATGGGAACGGAGAACGTTCTGTCTTTGCCGTACCGCTTCACAACTGCGTCGGCCCCTCCGGCTTTGCGAACGTACTCTCCGGAACTTTCAACGGCTTTGTGGACAATGCCTCGATCGGCCATCGAAACGAACTGGTCGGGAGCGTCAGTCGCCTTCCGAAGTGTCCCGTGCCCCAGCATCGTTGTGGAGATATTGCTGATGCTCAGGATCGTATCGCCCCAGCCACCATCTGAATTCTGATGCTGGGCGAGCCAGCGAATTCCCTGCTGAATCAATGACTGCCAGCGTGTTCTGCGAACATCGTCCGGCGAACACTCAACAGCCTTCAATAAAGCCATCACCGCAGTTGCGGTCGAAAGCGCTGAAGTGGAAAGTTGCCCTTCCCACCAGCCACCGGGCGTTCGCCTCTGCAGAAGCTCGGAGTTGATCAGACTGGCCGCACGGGAGATTCTTTCCAGCTCCGAACCGGCGTTTGTGCTTTCCATTTCCTGTCAATTCACGTTGTCAGCAGGATGCGATATTCGTGCGAGTTCACAGCGATTATTGTCGCCTCCCCCCCCAGGCGGCCACTAGTCGCCGAACATTTCGTTCAGGTCGATATCATCGTCGGACGGACGACGTTTGCCCTTTTTGACTTTGGAAACAGCCGGGTTGGATTTTGGTGCTCCTGGACTTGTCGACGGTGATGAAGGCAAGGGAGCGGATGAGGCCGGAAGGACAGCCGACGACTTCGTTTCCGGTGGTTTCACAGGCGCTGCAGTCGGTGCCGTTCCTTTGGCTTTTGCAGCAGCTTCCCGAGCAATCTTCACCATGCGCTGCTCCGCATCGCGGAACTCCGCCACCATGTCGCCAACCTTCTGCCAGCGCTGGTCCGGATTGGCTTCCAGCCCCTTCATAATGGCTGCGGCCACCTGCTTGTCGATGGCCGGGATCAGTGTGGAAATCTGAACGGGTGGCTTGTTGATGTGTTGAAGAACCGCGTCGATGGTCAAAGCGGCGTCCCAGGGAAAACGCTTCGTGTACATCTCAAAGCATGTGACCGCGTAGGAGAAAATATCGAGCCTCTGATCAGTCGGCTGCCGCTTGATCAGTTCAGGAGCCATATAGCTGGCGGTCCCGGTCCGATTACCCGGCTTTCGGAAGTCCGGTGTATTGGGAACAACAAGTCCGAAGTCAATCATCTTCGCGCACTTCTCATCCGAGATCATGACGTTGCGAGGACAGATGTCGCGGTGAATCCAGTTCTGCTGATGAAAGTGCTGAAGGGCTTCGCCGATCTGAATCATGTAGCGAAGCCGATACCGTTTCATTTCCTCGTTTTGAAGATCCACAAGGAGCGAAAGACCAACCCCTTCCACAAACTCCATGACAAGGAACATCTCGTCTTCAAGCGTCCATCCAAATTCGTACGTCTTGACGATATTGGGATGGTTGAGCGACATCGCCACTTCGCCTTCGGACGGCTTATGCAGTCCTCGAAATCGCTCTTCAAACTTTGCCGTCTTCTCCTTGTCCAGGACCTTGAGCGCAACCGTTCGGCCGGACTGCAGGTCGGTCGCCTTCCAGACCTTGGACATACTTCCCTGGCCAACTCGACCGATCAGATTGAAACGCTTCGAAACATCCGTCTGGTCATGCAGCTTCTTCTTGCCAAACAGCTTGTCGAACATGGCGTCGTCTCAGCGGGACCAAGGGAATTGCACGGCAAAATATGACGATATCGGGATTACGACATTCCTGGTAAGGAAAGTCAATGGGATCAGGAAGCGCCTGCGTTGACTTCGCGCCGATTCCGTTTTTCGCTTCTCAGGAAAGGCTGTCAACGACACACACCCACTCCACACTCGTCCGCCCAACGCCATTTGGCCTGTGATCGTGACGAAAAGGTTCCGGAGCCGGCCTTGTCCTGCCCTTGTGCCGGAACTGGATCACAGAAGCTCAAAGGGAACTTCGCCACCCGGGACGAGGTGAGTTGGTCGACCGGTCAGGTCGATGATCGTATCGTCGACTCGCAGCCCCATCGCGTGGTAAACGATGGCACAGAAATCCTCCACACCGATCTTGCGTTCGATTGGATACTCCGCCTTGTCATTCGTTGCACCAATGACCTGGCCATGCCGGTATCCGCCACCAGCCAGCAGGACGCTCTGTGCCTGAGGCCAATGGTCACGGCCTGCGTTGTCATTGATGCGCGGTGTATGGCCAAACTCGCCAGCCACGACAACCAGCGTATCTTCCAGCATGCCCCGATCAGCGAGGTCCTGAATCAGAACACCCACAGCCTTATCGTGTCGAGGCAGTTTGTCGCGAAGCGCTCCGGTGATGTTCGAATGATCGTCGAAGTATCCCGTATTGAGAGACACGTACCGCACGCCGGCTTCGATCAGCCGCCGCGCGAGCAGTGCCTGCTCTCCCCATCCGGTCCCGTAGCGCTCCCGAAGTGTCGCATCTTCTTCTGAAACATCAAATGCCTTGCGAACTCGTCCGGATAAAACCAGGTCCATTGCCTGATGATCGACTGCATCCATCTGGTCAAACAATCGGTTTCGATCGATCTGACGCTTCAGGCTGTCCAGCTGAGTCCGCAGGGAAACTCGATCCATCATGCGGTCTCGAGACAACCCGTCGACCAGTGAAAAACTGTTGTGGTCGCCGGTCGGCAACTGCCCGGCTTCGTTGCCATAACTGAAGTCGCCGTAACGGAAAGGATTCGTATTTACTCCCAGCCACGCGCCGCCGTGAAATCCAAACCCTCCATCGTTCATATTGACGTTTGCCAGGGCTCCTGGCTGAGTCGGTCCGAGCAGATGGGAAGCCACTGCACCCATCGACGGATAACGAGGCTTCCGATCACTGCCATTCGCGCCCAGTCGACCTGTCAGCATCCAATGTGCGGCCGCCCAATGGTCGCCGTTGCCGTGAGAGAAACTGCGAATCACGGTGCACTTATCCATGACCTTCGCATGTTCGGGCAGAAGCTCACAAACATCGAGTCCCGGAAGGTTCGAGGCGACCGGCGCAAATGGTCCTCGGTATTCCCGAGGAGCTCCCGGTTTCATGTCGAACGTATCGAGCTGCGAAGGTCCGCCATGCATCCAAACCAGAATGACGGATTTTTTCGATTGAGCCGCTGTATGCAGGGCTCGCCCCTGCTCTGCCTTCAGAAGTTGCGGGAGCCCGAGGCCAAAAGCCCCCAACGCCCCGATTTGCAGCATCTTTCTGCGAGTTAATCCGTCGCAAAACTGACGGCGATCAGTTGGCTGACTGACAATATTCAGCACGGCAGGCTCCGAAGATTTGAGGCGGGAATTGCAGGAGGCAGATCGGCGGGACACTCATTTACTTCGAATGTAACTGATCTCAAATTGAACGCAAATCCGCAATTCCCTTCGCCCAACGGTTCTTCGGAGGCTGAGAACACCCCGTCTCCTAAACCCTACTCGATGATCGGCACACGGTAGCTGATTGCCCCAATAGCCTTGCCCTTGGGAACGTTCCGGTAGTTCTCATGGCACATGATGCACTTGTCCATGACCACCGGAATCGTCGTTGCCGCCAGCAGGTAACGTTTTCCGGAATCCGTCACGACCTCATCATAGGAGGGTTTTCCTGACAACAGGGCTTCGACAGCCTTCTTTTCAAAACCGTCTTTCGGAGCATTCTGTTCGGCATAGGGCTGTCCCGTTGCATCGACCAGCCTGGCCTCGTGCCAACCCTTCCTGGAAATCTCGGCAAACAGGGCTTTTGCCGCACTTCCCGCAGACAGGCTTGATTCGTCCTTCACGTAATGCTGAGTCACCAGCACAACCGTCGTTTTGTAAATGTCGTCCAGCAGTCGGACCTCACGACGAGCCCGCTCAACCGCCGCATCCTCTTTCTCAACCGCGTTCTTCGGCGCTGCCCAGGAACCCACCATTCCAGACCCCACGAACAGACAACCCACCAGCACCAAAAACTTCCAGCCCTTCACCATCGCTATCGCCTCCACCAAAATTGGATACAGGAATCCAGTTAATCTAACACACCATAACTGGATGTCAATATCCAATTCAATCCCCATTAAACTCCATCGCTCAGGTGCCAGGCACCTTAGCTCGAAAATCAAGTGTTTTTACATGCAAAATACGACTCGTGTCACCGCACGGGGGTGTTCAGATGCCTGGCACCTGTGGTAGTGATCTTCCGCCTGATTGCACTTGACGATTCTGTTCTGGCTGCGTCTGATTCATGGGAAGAGTATGGATGAGGACTTTTGTGGGGGTGTGGGATGTCGACGTCAGTCCCAGAGTGGCGAATTCGGAGGGCAGCCGAACGAGGGTATGCGGATCACGGCTGGTTGCGGACCTGGCACACGTTTTCCTTCGCCGGCTACTTCGATTCCAAACACATGCGGTTCCGAAGTTTGCGAGTCATGAACGAGGATATCGTGGCGCCGGGGGCTGGCTTCGGAACTCATCCGCACAACGACATGGAGATTGTCACCCTGGTTCTGAGCGGATCATTGGAACACCGGGATTCGATGGGGAATGGAGAAGTCCTCAAGGCGGGAGAACTCCAGCGGATGACAGCCGGTTCCGGGCTGACTCACAGCGAGTTCAACCCGTCGACAGATGTTCCCGTGCATCTCTACCAGATTTGGCTTTATCCCAGGGAGAAGGGACTACAGCCTTCGTGGGAGCAAAAAGCCTTCGATCCGGCGTTAGGCAGGAATCAGTGGCAAGTCGTTGCTTCGCCAGACCGTCGCGATGGCTCATTGTTAATTCACCAGGATGCGACTTTATTCCTGACCGATCTACAGCCACAGTCTTCTGTCTCCTGCGATATCACGGCCGGCCGGGCGGCGTGGTTTCAGATTCTGCGAGGATCAGCGATTCTTGGCGGGGAATCTTTCAGCGCTGGGGATGGCATCGCCGTAGAGGACTCGAAGCGGCTGGAGATCACCTCTCAGAGCGGAGCCGAGATTCTCTGGTTCGACCTTGCCTAGTTTTCGGCATCCCACGTGCAGTTTTTGCACTCGACCGATTTCGCCAATCCATCCATAGGGCCTTTTCCAGTTTCGAAAGACTGTCGAATGTCAGAGTCTTTGTTTCAGCCGTTTCAGATGCATGATCTGTTCTTGAAGAACCGCGTCGTTCTTGCACCGATGACTCGATCGCGCGCTGGGAAGGAGCGTCTGGCCAATTCGCTGATGGCGGAGTATTACTGCCAGAGAAGCAGCGCCGGACTCTTGATCTCGGAAGCCACAACGATCTCGGAAGAAGCAAACGGCTGGATCGAGACACCGGGGCTCTACACCGATCAGATGATGGAGGCATGGAAGGTCGTCACCGGCGCTGTGCATCAACGTGGAACACCGATGTTTGCTCAGCTGTGGCATATGGGACGAGCATCGCACAGCAGCTTTCATGGTGGCAGGCCTTCCGTAGCGCCATCAGCGATCGCCATTAACGAGCCCTACATCCATACGCCGGATGGAAAGCAGCCGCATGAAGTTCCGAGAGCGCTCGAGACTTCCGAGATCAGTCGGGTGGTCGACGATTATCGCAAGGCTGCCGAGCGAGCAAAGAAGGCAGGCTTTGACGGAGTCGAGATCCACGGCGCCAACGGTTACCTGGTCGATGAGTTTCTTCAATCAAAGACAAATCACCGGACCGACCAGTATGGAGGTTCCATCCAGAACCGTTATCGATTCCTGCGTGAAGTCCTGGAGGCCATCCTGACAGTCTGGCCGGCGCGGCGAGTTGGTGTGAGGCTCTCGCCCAATGGCGTCTTCAATGATATGGGCTCCACCGATTATCGCGAACAGTTCCTGTACGTGGCCGAGCAACTGAATCGCTACGGACTCGCTTACCTTCACATCATGGATGGTCTGGCCTTTGGATTTCATCAGCATGGTGAGCCGATGACGCTGGCGGACTTCCGCAAAGTGTTCAACGGTCCGCTGATGGGCAATTGCGGGTATACTCAGGAAACAGCCGAGTCTGCCATCTCCGCGGGCAACGCTGACCTCATCGCCTTCGGCCGTCCGTTCATCAGTAATCCGGATCTCGTCGAACGATTCCGCAACAAACTGGCCCTCGCCGACGATGCGCCGCTCGGTGATTGGTATTCGCCCACGGGGGCAAAGGGATATACGGACTATCCTGTTCACGCGTAGTCGATCGTCTCGAACCAACGGGCCACCGTGCATTACGTGGCGTTGTGTCCATGTTGCGGAGGCCTTCTGGACGTTCCGTGGAAGCTCCTGCGGCGACAAACTCAGCCTGCAGCTTGACTCGGAGTTCATCCTGAAGGCCAGTGTCGCTCGCCAGCGGCTTTGGAATTCACTAAATGGCCGTTCCACGACCGAATGCTGACCGACTTTCGGCCTTCGTTGGAACTTCCTTCTGCTTCGCTGCGACTCTCTGTTCATGAAAATTCCTCTGCCCGTAGATGATGTCCTCTCCGAACTGACAAACGCGCTGCAGCAATCGAATGCCGTGGTGCTGAAGGCTCCGGCCGGCGCAGGGAAGACGACGCGAGTTCCGCCGGCACTTCTGGAAGCCGGACTGGCGGCATCCGGCCAGATCGTGATGCTGGAGCCTCGTCGAATTGCAGCGCGCACGTCAGCCGCTCGAATTGCCTTCGAGCGCGGTGAACGCACTGGGCAGACCGTTGGCTATCGCATCCGTTTCGAGGACTGTGTCAGTCGTGACACCAGAATTCTGGTCGTGACGGAAGGCGTGCTGCTGCGACGCATCCAGGATGATCCGTTTCTGGAAGGCATCAGCGTTGTCGTCTTTGACGAGTTTCACGAAAGGCGACTCGACAGCGACCTGGCTCTGGCCATGGTCCGGCGAGTTCAACTCACAGTCCGCCCTGATCTTCGAATCGTCGTCATGTCCGCGACGATGGAACCCGGGCCGATTGCAGAATGGCTTGGCGGATGCCCAATCGTCGAGAGTCTCGGACGATTATTCCCCGTGAAGATTGAATACCTTCGCCGTGTCGATCGACAGGCACTTCAGGAGTTGGTGACCTCCGGAGTTGAAACGGCACTGGATCGAACAGACGGAGATGTCCTTGTCTTCCTCCCGGGTGTCGGGGAAATCCTTCGATGCCGAACAGAGCTTGAAGCCACCGCGCGCCGACACAATCTCGCGTTGATGACTTTGTTTGGCGAAATGACGTCTGAAGATCAGGATCGCGTTCTGGGGCCGTGTTCGCAGCGCAAGGTCATTCTGTCAACCAACGTCGCGGAGACGTCCATCACAATCGATGGCGTCACAGCCGTCGTGGATTCCGGGCTCGCGAGGCAGATGCTGTTCGATGCCGACGTCGGGCTTGATCGACTGGAGCTTGTCCCGATTTCCCAGGCGTCCGCGGATCAGCGAGCTGGTCGTGCCGGACGGACTCGACCGGGTTACTGTCTGCGGCTTTGGGAGGAATCCGCACAACGACGACGCCCGGAATTCGACACGGCCGAACTTCACCGCGTAGATCTCTCCGCAGCGGTTCTGCGTCTTTTGTGCTGGGGCGAGGCGGATGTGCGAGCATTTCCCTGGTTTGAAGGTCCGCCGGAGGCTTCGATCGACCATGCCATGCGACTGCTCAGCCTTTTGGGAGCCGTGAGTGCTCTGGGCGTCACCGATCGCGGGCAGCGCTTGTCACGTTTTCCTGCTCAGCCGCGCATTGCTCGACTTCTGGAAGATGCAGCAGCTCGCCCGGACATGATTCGCCGCGCATGTTTGATGGCCGCGATGCTGTCGGAACGTGATCCGTTTCTCCGCGCAGCGCCTCAACGAGGTCATGATCGAGGACGCGACAATGGTCCTCGAACAACCGAGATCCATCGTTCGCGATCGGACGTGCTCGATCGACTTTATGCTTTGGAGGACTATCTTCAGAACGGACAAACTCAGTCGGCCTTTGGAGAGATTCATCGAAACGCAGCTCGAACGATTGCTCAGGCCGCACAGCAGTTTGAACGACTCGTGCATGAAGAGTTTCGAGGACTGGCGAAACGCGATGCTGATGGCAGCACGGGGGACGAATGTCTGATGCAGGCGCTGCTGGCCGGTTTTCCGGATCGAGTGGCCCGTCGACGTGATGCGACCGGAGACAAAGGACTGATGGTCGGTGGTCGCGGAGTACGCCTGGGGCCTCGTTCTGCCGTGCAGAAGGCGCCACTGTTTCTGTGCGTTGATATTGATGGTGCAGGGACAGATGCGACAGTTCGCCAGGCGTCGGAGATTCTGCCCGAATGGCTTCCGGGGTCGATGTTACGCGAAACGGAGGAGTTGTTCTTTCACCCCACTCAGAAGCAGGTCGTGGCCAGGTTACGGATCTCTTTCGCAGATCTTGTGCTGGAAGAAACTCCCACGGCGATTCGTGATACTGAACAGGCAGCAGACGTTCTGTTCCGAGCCGCCCAGCCACTCATCGGCACCGTCATCCCCACGGACGATGACACATGGAACAGCTTCGTCCAGCGGACTCGCTGCCTGAAAGAGTGGATGCCCGATTCAACATTTCCCGCCGTTGACGATCAGATGCTGGCCGGCGTTCTGCGAGAACTCTGTCTTGGGCGTCGGTCATTCAGCGAATTGAAGTCCGCTCCATGGCTGGCGACGCTGCAGTCACGATATGACTACCAGACCCTGCAGATGATTGAGCGGGAAGCTCCCGAGAAACTGCAGGTTCCCAGCGGAAGCCGCATCAAGCTGGTCTATGAAACAGGACGTCCGCCCGTCCTGGCCGTGCGCATCCAGGAAATCTTTGGGATGACGCAGACACCAAAAATTGCAGGAGGACGAATCTCCGTCCTCCTGCATCTTCTTGCACCCAACTTTCGTCCTCAGCAGATTACCGAAGACCTGGCGAGCTTCTGGAAGAACACCTATCCGGAAGTCAAAAAGGAACTGAAGCGACGTTATCCGAAGCATTCGTGGCCGGACGATCCGCTCACGGCTCCTGCAGTGAAGAAAGGCTGATGATCGCCGTCGCTGTCCAGCGTACGCGAAGAACGCGTTACTCCTCTTCCTCTTCTTCGCTCGCGTCTTCTGATTCCGCATCTTCTTCCGCTCCGTCGGTCGACTCTTCTTCCTTCATCTCCTCGACAGAGTCCGCAAGAGCTTCGAACCGTTCCTTCCCGCGGAACGCAATCGGCAAAATGCCCATTCGGCGAGCATTCGTGATATCGATCGTCAGATAATCCGGCTCGGTTTCGGACTTGAACTTCTCCGCATTCTCCGCAAACGATGCAGAGCCCTGAACGACTGCGGCCGTGAAGCTTGGCCACGAGTATTCGTCACGAAGATCTTCAGAAACAGCATTGTCCAGAATGTCGATGGTCGGGACTTCCTGTCCTTCTTCAAACGTGGTTCCGAGCATGGTTGTTTCGATTGCGAGCAGGCGATCCTTCTTTTCGTCAGCGTAGAAGCCGACATAGCAATGCCCTGGAACAAGGATCAGGAACGGCTCAATGCCCACCTTGCGGAGCAGTGATGCAAACAGCACAGAGCCATCCACGCAGTTCGCCTGTGAATTGTTGATGGACTGTTCGATCAGTCGCACGTGCTGCGACATCACCATGTCTGCTTCGACGGAAGTCGCGGTGATGCTGCTGTATCGCACATCGCGTGTGACAAGGGCGTCCCAAAGAGCATACACCTGTCGGATCACATCTTCATCACCGCCCTGATATCCGATGAACGAATCGACGATCTGACGGTCCAGGGCTTCTCGCAGCAGCTTGTCGAGGAACGGATGTTGTTCGTTGACGTAAGCAGCGAACGTGTAGCTGATGTCGTGAATTTCGTTCTCACCGTAAACCAGCATGAACGGACAGTCATTGATCGGTCGGATCATGACCGTCGAAGTCTGCTCGGTCGCCGGGCTCTTGCCGACCTGCAGTCGGAACGTCATGGAAACCGGGGTTGCCTGATCAAACTCAGCCAGCTTGCTGAACTTGTACTTGATATTCGGATAGATCTGGTACGTGACGCCCTTCTCAGGCAGAGTACCGGAGAAGGTGGATGGCTCCATGATTTCATCGCAGGTAATTGTCAGCTTCACTGCAACGTTCTTGCCTGGCGAAACCAGTTCCGCCCCCAGCAGACCATCTTCCTTGCCAAGAATTTCAATCGCAGGCTCTTCGGCACCGGTCTCATCGGATTCGTCGGCGGCGGCTTCGACGCTGGTCTCTTCTTCGGTCGCTTCCTCTTCAACGGGAACGGGCTTCATGGTCGCCGTCGAGATGATGTACGACGGGAAGAGTTGTTCTTCCCATCCGATGACCGGTGTAAACTCCTGCGCGAAGGAGACATTTGTCAGTACGAATGCCAGTAGAACCGTTAAGCCATGTACCAGTCGCATGCCGCTAACTCCTGAGAGCCTGAACCTGATTCCGCCCCGAATTTTTTGCGCGATAGAGCATCTGGTCGGCTGCCTCCAGAAGCGCCGGAACGGATGCCATATCAGCTGCGGAATACTCTGCGACACCAATGCTGACAGTCAGAGGAATTTCCACGCCCTCTGTCAAAACGGGGGCCTTTGCCACTGTTGCTCGTAACATCTCGGCAATCTGCGTTGCCTCTTCCAGCGGAGTATCGGGCAGCACCAGAGCGAACTCTTCACCGCCAAATCGCGCCAGCAGTTCGTCGCCTTCCATCGCATTACCGATACGACGAGCAAACTCTGTCAGGACGGCGTCACCAGCCAGATGTCCCCAGCGATCATTGATCGACTTGAAATGATCAATGTCCATCATCAGCAGACTCAAAGGAGCCTGTCGGCGTCGCACGCGGGCCAGTTCACGGTCCAGAACTTCCAGCAGGAATCTCTTGTTGTAAACCTGAGTCAGTCCATCCGTGGTCATGATGCGGTAGACCGATTCGTGGTACTGTTTTTCCAGCGAACAGGACGACAGATAGTTAAAGATATGATTGCCAAAACGAACTCGGTCACCTGCCATCAGTTTCTGTCGATTGACCCGTACGTCGTTGACCCACGTGCCATTCGTGCTTTCGAGGTCGACGACGTAATCACCATTCACCGTTGACTCCACCAGCGCGTGGCGGCGTGAAACGGAATCATCCGTCAGTATCAGCTGTGCTCCAGGGTCGCGACCGACGAGAATCCCCGCTGAGTCCAGCGATACAACTCGCCCAAGTCCCTCAACCGGATAGATGCGAACAAGGCATCCCGGACCGGCAGTGTTCTGCGGCTCGTAGCCTTTCTCCTGCGAGAAGCGAGTCGGCAGGATTTCTTCCATTGTCTGACGGAGAGCAATCATTGAGGGGCTCCGGATCGAATTCCTGGTTTGTGTCGGACGCTGCCTCCGGAGAACTTCCCGGGGAACGTCGCCGGAGCGCGGCCAGCGCTGCGGGCGGGGTTGGTGTTGACGGTCTGCACGTCGAGCAATTCTGTGGAATCCGCGGAATCTTCTGAGGCATCAGCGGAGACGATCTCCGTCGGCGCAGAATCGGGATCAGCAACCTCCGCGATTGCAGGCTCGCCTTGTGGTGCCGGAGCAGAAGCTTCTGCTGCCGGTGTTTCCGGCGGTGTCGCCACGTTCGCTTGTGAGGCCGGTTCCGTGGATGCAGGATTCGGCAAGGTCGATGACGACGCGGGCTGGTCAGACAGCGACGTTGCGGCGGTCAGCAGTTGTTTCGAATCGCTCCCAGCTGTCTCTTCGCCGGAACTAAGCACCACACCACAAAGCAGAATCGCGCACGCCATCGTCACGAACGACGCCCAACGAATGGCCCGCGCAGGCATCAACGGTTTGCCCCGCGATTGCCCCGAAAGAAACTCAACGACCGCTTCTGCATTGGGGAATCGCTCGTCAGGATTTCGTGCGAGTAATCCTGAGAGCAGTTCAAGAAGGCGCGGGGACCATTCTGGCGGAGCATGCTTCAGGACCGGTGGTGTCTCAAACAGATGGGCATGAATCTGAGAGGCGAACGTGGGATGAGATGATTTCGGAAAAGGCGTTTCGCCTGTCAGCAGGAACAACAGAGTCCCGCCGAGACTATAGAGATCACTGCGTCCATCGACGCTCTGCGCATCCGCGGCCTGTTCGGGAGCAAGGAACTCCGCGGTGCCAAGCATTTGGCCGTCGGCCGTCAGTGAAGATGTTCCACTGGTGTGTCGAGCAATTCCGAAGTCCAGAATTCGAACGATACCGGATTCATCCACCATCAGGTTTGTTGGTTTGATGTCTCGATGGACAAAGCCATGCCTGTGTGCGTGAGCCAGCCCCGCGGCCACCTGTCTCGCAAACTCGATGACTCGCTGTTCTTCCTGCGGCCCCTCGCTTGCGACGACATCGGCAAGAGTCCGACCAGCGACAAAGTCCGTCACCAGGTAATGGATACCGTTCTTCGCGCCGGCATCAACAGCGGACACGATATTCGGATGCTGCATTTTTCCGAGGCTGCGAATCTCTTCCTCGAATCGCCAGGACGCTTCCTGAGAACTCGAAAGACCAGCCGTCAGAAACTTGATCGCGAAGGAACGGCCAAGAGTTTCGTGACTCGCCGCAAAGACCTGGCCCATTCCTCCCTGGCCCAACTTGCGTCCGGGTCTCCACGGGCCCAGAGAAAGCCCTGTCAGATCATTTCGACTGAGGTCCGCCACCGTCAGAGGCAGCAGGTCACCGGGACTCTTCGGCGATTCGCAAACCGAGCCTGCAGCGACGCTGCTGGATGCTGAATCTGCGTTCGCACTGTTTCGAAAAGCACGCGTCGGAGCCGACAACGGCGAATCTGATTGTGTGGATGAAGGCGGCAACGGAATTCCCCGAATGCAAAACGCGCGGACGACTCCACGATCCAAAGCCGGCTCGCGGGCGAACCTGAGCAATGAGATCCGAAAGCACTGGGGATTCGTGCAATGATCACTGTCGGCGTTCGTCCAGAACGTCGGGGCAGCGAGAAAAGCATAGGTCGGATTCAGCCAGCGGAGCGCACTGATTCGGCAATTCACCAGACTCGTGCTGCCCTCAAAAACGAAACAATCGGCACGACCGGATGTCATGCCGATTGTCTGATACGCAACCGAGGGTTGCGGAACGGAAGGTGAGTCGCGAAGCCTGCTACGTCGTCATTACGGCGACGTGCCGGTTGGCCGGACGGAATTTGTTCCAATCAACTACGCTTCGGGTTCGATCACCACCAGCAGGTCTCCGGTTTCAACTCGACGTCCCGGCTGCACCAGAACATCCCGAATTTTGCCGTCGAGGTCAGCGTTGATGGTTGTTTCCATCTTCATCGCTTCCAGACTGAGCAGCTTCTGGCCCTTCTTGATTCGATCACCGATCTTCACGGCCACCGTCACCACCATTCCGGGCATTGTGGCCCCGACCTGACCCGCAATCGCGGGGTCAGCCTTGATGCGAGCTTCCGCGGTGGCTTCGATGGAATTATCGGCCACAGTGATTTCTCGAGGCTGCCCGTTCAGTTCGAAGAAGACAGTTCGCGTTCCATCGGCGTGAGCATCGCTGACGGTCAGAAGACGAATAATCAGAGTCTTGCCGGGTTCGATGTCGATTGAGATTTCTTCACCGACATCCAGGCCGAAGAAGAAGTTGGGCGTCGGAAGAATGCTGACGTCCGAGTACTTTTCCTCGTGCTTCGCAAACTCTTCATACACTCTTTCGTACAACAGCCATGAAATGACTTCCTGGCCATTGGGTTCGCGTCCCAGAAGTTCCTGAACCTTTTTCTTTGCTGCCGCCATGTCGGCCGGTGGCAGTGTCTCGCCGGGACGACCCACAAATTCCTGTTTGCCCAGCAGAATTCGTTTGCGGACCGCGTCCGGAAATCCGCCTGGAGGCTGTCCCATTCCGCCTCCGATCAGGTCGATCACACTGCCTGGAAACGCAATGTCGCGATCGGGGTTCAGGACATCTTCACAGGTGAGATTGTTGGCCAGCATAAAGAGAGCCATGTCACCCACTGACTTGCTCGTCGGAGTCACCTTCACGATGTCACCGAACAACTGGTTGACGTCCGCATACAGGCGGCACACTTCCGGCCAGCGATCGGCAAGCCCGAGCGCGCGTGCCTGCTCGAAAAGGTTCGTATACTGACCGCCGGGCATTTCATGGCGATAGAGATCCGCCGTGGCTGCGAGAGCTACGCTTTCAAACGGCGTGTAGAATTCTCGCACAGAACGCCAGTATTCCGCGATCGTGTCGAGTCGGTCAGAATCGAGTCCCGTTTCGCGGTCGCCGAACTTCAGCATTTCCACCAGTGTGTTGAGGTTCACCTGAGACGTGCCACCCGACAGAGGAGCCATGGCCGCATCAGCAATATCGAGGTTGACCTGTGAACCTTCCATAATTGAAGCCGCCTGAATGCCGGCGGTGTCATGAGTATGGAAGTGAATCGGAATGCCGATTTCCTGCTTCAGCGCCTTGATCAGGATGGAGGCCGCTGAAGGCTTACACAATCCCGCCATGTCCTTGATAGCAAGGATGTGAGCCCCCATCTTTTCAAGCTGCTTCGCCAGATCCACGTAGTACTTCAGGCTGTACTTGGTTCGCTTCGGATTCGTGATGTCGCCTGTGTAACAGATTGCGGCTTCGCAGATCGCACCGGATTCGACGACGGCGTCCATCGCCACCTTCATATTCGGCACCCAGTTCAGGCAGTCGAAGATGCGGAAGACATCAATTCCTGCGTCAGCCGCTTCCTTCACAAAGACCTGAACAATGTTGTCCGGATAGTTCGTGTAGCCCACCGCATTGGAGGATCGCAGAAGCATTTGAAACAGAATATTGGGAACTCGTTCCCGCATCTGCACCAGACGCTGCCACGGACATTCTTTCAGGAATCGCATGGACGTATCGAACGTCGCGCCGCCCCACATTTCGAGGCTGAACATGTCCGAACAGTAATGAGCATATGCGTCGGAAATCTGCAGCAGATCGAAGGTTCGCATGCGAGTCGCCAGGAGCGACTGATGAGCATCTCGAAACGTCGTGTCCGTGATCAAAAGACGCTTCTGATCCAGCACCCATTTGGCGAAACCCTTTGCTCCAAGCTCCTTCAGCTTGTCTCGAGTTCCCTTTGGCGGCTGAACGCCTCGAGGGACGTATGGCACAGGAGCCGGCTCGCGTCGCTGAGACTTTGGTCGTCCTTTCACCAGCGCATTGCCGTTGACAATCGTTTCCGCCAGGTAACTCAGCAGACGAGTCGCACGATTCTGGCGCTGGTCGAACTGGAACAGCGCGGGTGTCTCGTCGATAAAGCGAGTCGTACAGTCGCCGTTGACAAAGGTTGGATGAGCCATCACTTTGCTGAGGAACGGAATGTTCGTCTTCACGCCGCGAATTCGAAATTCCTTCAGCGTTCGTTCCATTCGGTGGATGGCGTCAATGAACCGGCGTCCTCGCGTCGTCACTTTCGTCAGGAGTGAATCGTAAAACGGATTGACGACTGCTCCCGAAAACGCACTGCCGGCATCCAGACGAATGCCCATGCCGCCGGCCGAGCGATAGTGAGTGACTCGACCATAGTCCGGCATAAAGTTGTTCGCCGGGTCTTCCGTCGTGACTCGGCACTGAACCGCGTAGCCGCTCAACTTCACATTGGCCTGATCGCCCAGCCCGATCTCATCATCAGCCAGCTTCGTTCCCTGAGCCACCAGAATCTGGCACTTCACGATGTCGATGTTGGTGATTTCTTCCGTCACCGTATGCTCGACCTGAATACGAGGATTCACTTCGATGAAGTAGAACTTCTCCGCATCCACGTCCACCAGAAATTCGACTGTTCCCGCACACGAATAATTCACCGCGCGGCCGATCTTCAAAGCCGCATCCAGAATGCCCTCGCGCAGCCTCTGAGACAGGTTTGGAGCCGGAGCCAGCTCAACCACCTTCTGATGACGCCGCTGGACGGAACAATCACGCTCGTAAAGATGCACCAGGTTTCCATGTTCGTCACCCAGCAGCTGCACTTCGATGTGCTTCGCGCGACTGATGAACTTTTCGAGAAACACCTCCGGGCTGCCGAACGCCGTTCGCGCTTCGTTGCGAGCAGACTCGAAGGCCTGATCGAACTCGGCCGCCGTCTTGACTGCTCGCATCCCGCGACCGCCACCGCCTTTGGCGGCCTTGATCATGACCGGGAAGCCGATCTCCTGAGCCTTCTCTCGAGCCTCCTCGAGCGTCTCGATGGATTCCTTTGTTCCACCCAGAACTGGCACTCCTGCCTGGATCGCGATGTTTCGGGCCGCCGTTTTGTCTCCCAGTGCCTCGAGGCAATGGACGGACGGACCAACGAACTTGATCCCTGCTTCGGCACACGCTTTTGCGAATTCCGGACGCTCCGAAAGAAAGCCGTAGCCGGGATGGATTGCATCGACTCCCACATCCTTCGCCAGTGCGACGATGGAAGGAATGTCAAGGTACGAACGGATAGGCTCGCCAGGCTTGCCAATTCGATACGCCTCATCCGCTTTGAATCGATGAAGGGCATAGCGGTCTTCGTGGGAATAGATCGCGACCGTGCGAATTCCCAGTTCTGTCGCACTGCGGAAGACTCGAATGGCAATCTCAGAACGATTGGCAACCAGAAGTTTCTGGATCGGCTGCATATGAATCCCTGACTGAATCTTTCAGGACGGTGATTTCATGAAATGGTGGGCATCGCTCGCCATTCAGAGCGGCGGACGACGGATCAGCCACAACATAGTGCAACTGAGCCCGACAATCCACCCGGCATCAAACTCAGGAACGATCCGGACGCCGGCGACTGTCACACGCCAGGCAATTGTTGACATGGAAGTCCGAGTCTGAAATCTGGTCAGCGAATGACCAGTCTGCGTGACACCTGACCAGTTTCTGGCCAGCGGTGGACATTGGAAGTTCGCGAAGCCGGGTCCACACCACAAAAGGCTCAGGCAAAAGCACTCAAAAAACCTATAGAACGACCGCCATCGAAGATGCCCGCGGGATTTCTGAGACTTTGTTGCTGATGGAATGGGGTTTGCGAAATGGCCTTTCGATGGCACGGCAATGTTCTCCGTCCAAACCATCACCAATCCGATGAACCACCCGTGGTGTTTGCGACCGGCTTCCATGTGCAGGCTCGGGATGCAGGGCGTAATGCACCACGGGGGTTTTTCTTTTGATGAAGCCGCAAGTCCGGTTGCTGACTATTCCTTGATCATTGGAAGATCATGGCGCCGTCTGGCTTCGTCGCGAACGAAGATCGGACCGATTTCCACGACGCATCCTTCGTCGGCAGGCTTGCCCCACGCACAATCCGGTGATGCTGGACCTCGCTTGCTGGGATAGTAGGCCGACACCTTCTTCAGCGGAGGTATCTTTCCATTCACGCGTGGATGGCTGAAGGTGACATTGATCTTTGGAATGCCTGAGCGAGGAATCTTCTCCGTCGCATAAACCTCAACGAAGGCTGAATGTCGAGCCCAATAGGTGAAGTCTGTGCCTTCAAACTTCAGGCTTCCAACCTCATGTTCCGTGTTTTTCTCCCGGTCACGAATACTGCAGGTGAACCACGTCGATCCGTTTTCTGATTCGCCCTTTTTGACACACCATGTGTAGCTGCCTTTGTTCCAGGCAAACGGACGCCTCACACTTGCGAACTCACCTTCGTAGCCAGCGCTTTCCATCAGACAGTCATCGAATGGCGCTTTGACGTGATCGAGCCCGATTGGTGTCTTCTTGTCCGACGACCAGCGTGAAAAGATCCCGCCCTTGCCTCGATGCACGCGAACCTGACTGCTGCGATCTTCCCAGCCGTTGATGTTGGTCTGGATACCGCCATAGAACTGCAGACCGTTGATCTCGGCAATCCCGCAGGGAGCCACATACAGGTTGTAATCGCTGGAGATGTCTCGATCGATCGTCACATCGACTTCCAGTGACGCGAAATTCTGAACCGGCGTCTCCAGGTCCCACCAGAGATTCGCCAGGTGCCAGGGCCTCGGCGGCAGCGTCACACCAACGGCTTTCGCCATCTCTTCCGGGGATGGCTGCTCACACAAATCCTGCGCCTGTGCCACAGTCGACATTGCCACCAGCCAATAGGTGGCCCAAACAAGAACCCTGCTGGCAATCTTCATCTTACAAGCTCTGTGTTTGATTCTTTGGGAATGTGACGTCCAGAAGATTCATGATCCACTGCCCTGCGCGCGGTCGGAGCCACAAGATATGGGGATCCTGTCGAACGGAGGCGGGGAGAATTCCAAAAACTTCAAAAGAATTGGTATTTTCCGTACTTTCATTCCTTGTGACAGCGAAGGTGAAGCAGCCATGACGGCCAATGTCTTTAATGACATCCCACACAACATGCCCACGGAAGTCGTCCAGACACTCCTTCGGACTGACGACGCGCGCATCGAACGGATCGTCTCTAACGGCCATGCCTCGGCAACAGACTTCTGGTACAACCAGCCACAGCATGAGTGGGTGATCGTGTTGAAGGGAGCGGCGAGATTGCAGTTCGAGGATGGGATGGTCGAGATGCAGGTGGGCGACTTCATCAACATACCAGCGTACAAAAGGCATAGGGTTGATTGGACAACGCCTGATGAACCGACGATCTGGCTGGCCGTGTTTTACGAAAAGTGACAGCAAACTTGAGGGAATTCACCGCCACATGATGATCGCGACCGCCATTTACCTCGGCATCGTCTGTGTGATGAGCCTTGTCTGTTTTATGGCTTACGGCTGGGATAAGAGGCGAGCCGCCAACGGCGGTCGCCGAGTGCCAGAGAAGACCTTGCACATCCTGTCACTCCTGGGCGGCTGGCCTGGTGCGTTTCTGGGACAGCGACACTTCCGCCACAAGACAAAGAAGCTGTGGTTCCTGATCGTCTTCTGGTGCGTTGTTCTGCTGCACGTTGCAGTAGTCGGCACGGCGGCGTACATGTTCTTCAGGAGTCCATTTCAAGAGTAGGGAAGGAGAAAACGGGCCTTTCAGTTGGCGCCCGACGCCGCTTCTCTGGTGACTGGGATGAACGAAGATTGTCCCAACTTCATTTCCATGTCGGACCACAAAGCCAACAACCTCCCCACTGCGCACGAAGATGCCCGACGTGAGCCGGATGCCCTCCCGATACTTGACAGGAGCGACGAGAATGGTGTCGCCGGGGGTTTAATGCGTCGATCGCGGATTGAACGGACTTATGGTCTTGCGGAACTAGTTCTTCTCGCTCAACTTCCCTGTCAGAAAACACGCACCTCAATGAAAAAGGACTTGCGATTTCTCGCAAGTCCCTTCGATTTGGAGGCGGGGGGAATTGAACCCCCGTCCTGTTGTTCCTCGACCAAAGCCTCTACGTGCGTAGTTCGTTGATTAAGTCGCCTGAGAGAGGTTCCCCGAACAAGACCATCTCAGGCCAGTCCACAACGAATCTCACATCAGCCGTAGCGGACGGTGAACTGATGCCAGCCTGAATTTGCAACCGACGGTCGGCTCCTCAGGCGGAGATCCTTAGGTCGGCACAGCCTTAGATTAGGCTGCGAGAGAGAACTGCGGTTTTGCAGTTATTGGTGATCAGCTTTTTACGAGGCCAACTGATCAAC